>CAUJGS010000105.1 GCA_963170185.1 Bdellovibrionota bacterium | reverse complement strand
GCTAACTCACCTGAAACGCTAGATTTTGGCAAGTCACGGGCGCCTAATGCGCCGTGACGTTTTACTTCTTTTGGCGAAGCTGTTTAAGAAGCTCGGAAGAGCAAACCCATGTCAGAGATTCTGTACAAAATTCGGCACGCTCAGATGAGATCAATTCGGCCCGTGACTCCAAAGTCGTCCTTAGACGCTTGAGGTCTTTGACACGAGAGTGCGACTGTTTGTCGAGTTCAGCAGCCTCTAAAATGCGAAGCCCAAGCCCGCACGAGCAATCCTTGGCGCAGTTTTCTTCGTCAATCGGAAGCTTGTAGGTTTTCGGTGCTTCGACAACACGTCTGGCCTCTTCTGTAGCTCGACGATCCAACCACGGCCGCACTTCCGCTAGACCATTTTCCGCAAGCCCACCGGGAATCGAGCATCCCGCCACGACGAGATCCCCTGGTCCCTGCCAACTCTCAAGCGACTTATCAAAGGCCACGCGAAAAACCAAAGCCGCCTGATCCAACTCTCGCAGCGAAAGCCTTGAAAGCGTCTCCTCAAGTTTGTCTGCGGTCGGTCGCTCGGCACGCTCTCCACGATCTGGAGTCTGACAACTCGTCAAAAGCGCAAGGCCAACAACCCATGCAAATAAAAGCGAAGACTTCATGGCGTGCCTCCGTTGATGGTTGAAACCGCTTCCGCCATGGTCACGATTTTGGAGCCTTGCGAACGAAGCTCGTCCATCACGCGGCGGCTTGCGACCACGGTCTGACTATGAATGTCGTGGAACAAAATCACCCCACGTCCCTGACGCGCCACTTGTTTCATCGTGCGACTGTAGAGCGTATCAGGATTTCTATCCTGCCAATCCAACGTGTCGACATTCCAATACACATGAATAAGTCCCGCCTTGGCAATGCGGTCGCGAATCGCCGTGTTGTTGACTCCCGAACCATAGGGAAGTCGAAAAAAACCAAGCGGCTGCCCGTAAATTCTTTCCAAAGTTTTTGTCGACTCCGTGATTTCCTTATCAAGGCCCGCGCTACCGAGCTTCGTCAGCTGTTGGTGAGTCGCAGAATGGTTGGCAAGTCCGTGCCCCTCTTTTTTGGCGCGAGCAACCGATGTTTTTTCGTAGCCAGGTGCATTTTTCGAAAGCCAGAAGAAGGTCGCTTTCATGCGACGACTGAGAAGCTCATCTAAAATCTGCGCCGTTTGTCTAGCTGGTCCGTCGTCATAGGTGATGGCCCACATCTTCGATGGAAATTCTCTGCCGGTAAGATTCCCCTCCGCGCCCGTACTCGGACCAACTCGAGCACCCGACGACGGCTTTCGTGTTTTCGGCAGCACCACGTCTTGCACCAGTCGACGAGCATAGTTTCGAATTTCAGCTTCCATTGTACCCGCGGCCTTAAAATCTCTGGCTTGCGCACGTGCCGCCTGCACGACTTCGCCAGTGCCCCAATTTTTCTCAAGCTCGATCCGCTCTTCTTTTGAATAAAGTTTTTCGATTCGCGCTATCAAAGCTTGGCGCGCATCGCGCTTGGCTGGCGAATCCTCGTCGATATGGCCCAGCGCTTCGAGAACATCATCCGTCAACGGAAGACTCGAGATATAACTTCCGGGTCGCTGCGGAGCCTTGAACTCGCGGATCATGGCGACCTCTTCGTTGGAGGAATCGCTTTTTACCAGCCGATCCGCCAAGAGGTGCGCCACCTGTTCACGCAGAACACGGGTCGCGATCAGATCCGCATAGTTGGCATCCGACATTGGCTCTTCGGCTTTATCAAACTTTTCAAGAAAGTCCTGTGAGCGCGCTTCGAGATAGCGATAGCTACCTATTAGGTCCTCCGTCGCCTTCGGAAAATCCGCCGCGGAGGCCTGACTAGAAAAAACCACACCCACAATCACGAGAACAAATGCCGAGATATTTTTCGATGCCATGGGATAAATTCTAATCTCGCCACGCTCAATGGGTCACATCCTTTGCGCCAGCTATGCACCCGGCCCATTTCTAATGCGAAAGCCTCCTCTTAACTGGTCGTAGGTAGGTGTCGACGGCTTACCCGACTACCCGTTACAGACTTCCTCGACCGAGCCAAGTAAACTGCCTGCAATGACTGGGATCAGAAAACGACTTGCGGCTTTGTTACTTGGTAGCATTCTGGTGATCGTCACCGCCGAATCCGCCATGCGCATCGTCGCTCACCTCGAAAAGCCAGAGACCGCTACCCCAAGAGCTTCCGCAGTTCGCATCGTCGTTCTCGGCGAATCAACGAGTATGCGTGTGTTCGAACAGGGGCACGATGTTTCTTGGCCGGCCGTCCTCGAAAAAAAACTCAACGAGCTTCCCGAACTAAAAAGCAAAGGACAAACAGTACACCTCATCAACCTTGCGCAAGCCGGAACTTCTTCGACTCTTCTTGTCGATAGGTTTGAAAAAGTCGTCGACACTCTGAAGCCCGATTTTGTCATTTCAATGATGGGGATCAACGACCGCATAACGCTTCGGCCGCATCGTTCATGGCTCTACACCAATAGTTATCTGGTTCGTTTCGCCCACTGGGCTTGGGTCGATCTCTCATGCGAGGAGTGTTATCCAGTTAACCAAGAAGTGAACACAGAAAGCGCCGCCGGCCCATGGACACCGGAACAAAACCTCATCCAAAGCTTTCAGCTTGAAACTCCGTCGGCATCGATTCAAAAAATAGACGCCTTGGACGCTCGCTTTCAGGAGATCGTCGACGCCCGGAAAAACGATGGTCTGCATATCGCCTGGGCTCTTTGGTTGTTCGAATTCTCTTTGCGGCCCGACGTGATTTCCGCCGAGTCCGGTCATCTTGCAGCGACACGCGACCACGCGCTTTCCTTGGCTCACAAAAATTTCACCATCGCACAAAACGAAGTCATGAAACGGCCGGGAAGCATTCGAGTCTCTTGCGCGGTCGCGATGCGCCTTCGAGCCGAACAAGAGTGTCTGGACCTCATCTTCAAAGGACTAAAGCTCGGGACTCCTTTGACGCCCGATCTTTTAAACATCGCTCTGATCGCAAGCCGAGGCGAAGACCCGCGTGTGTTGCGCCTGCTTGATTCGGCTGGCTATCAGCCGATGCCGGAAAAGGAAGCTCTCATCGGCACTCGAAACGCGTATCTGCGCCTCGATCAGCTAGTAAAGACTCGCGGAATTCATTGGTTCGCCATGCAGTACCCGACTGGTTCCATTGGCGGGCTTCAGGTCTTTTTTGATACTCTCGAAGACCAAGAATTCTTAGAAAAATATCAAAGCTTTACGGCCATTTTTTTTCGCGAGCAGACGGCCGGCGCCACACCCTCTCACCGTAGCTATATCAGTAACGAAAACTTCATGACCATCGCAGCGGGCGAAAAGAAGAGTTTGTATTTCACGGATCTCTTCGCACGTCGCCAAAAAATGGAATTCGGCCACACAACTGCACTCGGCCATGAACTCATCGCCGACAACGCGCTTGCCGCGCTCACACCGCTTCTTATCGAGAAGCGACGCTAACGGCTTTGATTATTCTACCGTGACTGACTTTGCGAGGTTTCGCGGCTGATCCACGTCATGCCCCATGGCATCGGCGACATGATACGCCAAAAGCTGCACCGGAATCGCGGCCAGAATTGGATTCAACATCCAGCTCGCCTTTGGAAGCGCAAGGTAGTCGTCACTCACAGTTTTCAGCTCGTGATTGTCGCCCGTTCCGATCGACACGATCTTTCCGCCGCGGGCACGTGCCTCTTCGAGGTTCGACAGTGTTTTTTCGTAATTCTGATCGCTCGGGCACACCATGAGAATCAGCATGCGCTCGTCAATCAGGGCCAAAGGACCATGCTTCATCTCGCCAGCGGCGTAACCTTCGGCATGCATATAGGCCAACTCTTTCAACTTCAAGGCGCCCTCGAGGGCGATTGGGTAGTTGATGCCTCGGCCCATAAAGAGAATCCCACGGTAGGCCTTCAGCTTGATCGCAGACTCGGCAAAAAACTTGTCGTACGAAAGCACAGTCTCCATCTGCGCCGGAAGCCCCAAGAGAGCGTCAACCGCCGTCGCCTGCACATCGGCTCCGACAAAACCATGAATCTGGCCAAACTTGATCGCGAGAAGATTGAAAATCGCGAGTGTCGAAACAAAGGCTTTTGTCGAAGCAACACCGATCTCTGGGCCTGAGTTCATGTAAAGGCGCCCATGTGCTTCACGATCAATCGAAGACGCGCGCACGTTGCAAATCGAAAGTGTCAAAGCTCCGGATTTTTTTGCCAAGCGAATGGCCGCCAATGTGTCCGCTGTTTCACCGGATTGCGAGACTGTGATCACGAGAGAGTTTTTTGGAATCACCGGATTGCGGTAACGGAACTCACTGGCGATATCGCACTCAACAGCGACGCGAGAAAGCTCTTCGATCATATAGCGTCCGGCCATCCCGGCGTAGAAGCTTGTTCCACATGCCACGATGAACACACGTTCGATCGATTTCAACTGGTCTGAGGTAAGCCCGAGGTCTTTGAATTCGACCGTCTTCTTTTCCAGATCGATGTGCGGCGCGATCGCATTGGCGACGGCACGCGGTTGTTCGAAAATTTCTTTGAGCATGAAGTGTTTGAATCCGGCTTTTTCAACCTGGTCCGCCGACCAATTGATCGTCGTCACTTCCTTTTTTATCGGATGGCCCGAAGCCGAAAACATCTGAAGCTCCGAGCCTTTGACCAGAGCGATTTCATGATCGTCGAGGTACACGACCTTGTTTGTGTGGCTGATGATCGCCTGCACATCACTTGCTACGATCATCTCTTTCTCACCGACGCCAACAACCAGAGGCGGTCCATTTTTGAATGCGACCATGACTTCGGGTTGCTTTTCCCACATCGCCAAGATGGCGTACGCACCCGTGAGGCGCGGCAGAATCAGTTCGACAGCCTTAAAGAGATCGCCAGTTTCCTTCACTTTCGCCGCTAGCAGATGGGCGACAAGTTCCGAGTCCGTGTCACTCTTGATTTCCGCTCCCGCTCGAACAAGCTCGGCTTTGATCTCTTGATAGTTTTCGATGATTCCATTGTGCACAAGCGAAACACCACCAACCGTGTGCGGATGTGCGTTGCGCTCACTGGGCACGCCATGTGTCGCCCAGCGGGTGTGACCGATGCCCAGGTGGCCCGAGAACTTTTCCGTTTCGAGTTTCTTGGAAAGCTCGGAGAGCTTTCCCGAAGCGCGAACAACCTTGATCTTCAGATCCGACTTTGGACCGTCGAGGATCGCAACACCCGCGCTATCATAGCCGCGGTACTCAAGTCGCTTGAGTCCACCGACAATTACTTCTTTCGGATCTTTTGCACCGAGATAGCCAACGATTCCACACATAGTTCAATCTCCGTTTTAGCCCTTAGGTGTCCAGTCGGGCTTGTTCACCTGACGACCGCGCGCGATCGCCAACGATTTCGCCGGAACATCTTCCGTGATCGTCGATCCCGATGCGATCGTCGCACCATCACCGATCTTCACAGGCGCTACAAACTGAACGTCACTTCCGACAAAGACGCCGTTTCCTACCGTGGTCTGATACTTCTTTTTATCGGCCGCGTAGTTACAGGTGATCGTACCGCAGCCGATGTTCACGTCCTCACCTATGGTGGCATCGCCCAGATAAGTCAGATGCCCCGCTTTAGACCTCGCGCCGAACGTCGTCTTCTTAAGTTCGACGAAGTTTCCGATATGAGCCTCTCGCCCAACATGGGACTCAGGACGAAGGCGCGCGTATGGTCCGATTTGCACTTTCTCGCCGACAATCGCATTCTCGAAATAACATCCCGATTTAATGTGCGCGCTGTCGGCAATCGTCGAAGAAATGATGTGAACACCTGGTTCAAGCACGCAGTAGCTGCCAACCTTGGTGCTGCCACGCAAGTAGACGTTGGGATAAACCACCGAACCGCTTCCGACTTCGACATCGTCTTCGACATAAACCGTGTTGGGATCGACCATCACGACGCCATTTTCCAAAAGGCGGCGACGGTTGCGATTGAACACGACGCGCGAAGCTTTTGCGAGCTCCGCTTGTGTGTTCACGCCGAAGGCCACTTGTGGTCTGGCTTGAATCGCGACGACCTTTAAGCCTTCCTCAAGCCCAAGAGAAATAATATCGGTGAGGTAGAACTCACCTTTGGAGTTATTGGGTTTCACTTTTGGCAGAAGACGCGCCAGCACTTCGGCTTTTGCGACATACATACCGCTGTTCACTTCGCGAAGCTTCAACGTTTCAGCCCCCGCGTCTCCGGCTTCGACGATCGCCTTGAGTTCACCTTTTTGGCGCACGATGCGCCCAAGGCTTCCTGGATTTTTCATGACTGCTGTCACGACCGCCAAGTCCGCTTTCATTTCGTTGAAGTTTTCGATCACTGACTTCAGGTCTTTCGCCTCAACCAACGGATTGTCGCCGTTCATGATGATCACAAGACCATTGAGGCTTGCCGGATCGGCCGAAGCCACGGCATCCGCTGTTCCTTTTTGTTCTTTTTGTGGATAGGCCGTCGCGCCAAGCGGCTCGATCACCCGACGCACCAGGGACTCGCCATACCCGACCACCACACGCAACTCTTTGGCTCCCACGGATTTCGCCACGTTCAAAACACGCATGACCATTGGCAACCCCACGACGGGGTGCAGAACTTTCGGCAGTGGAGATTTCATGCGCGTGCCTTTACCGGCGGCCAAGACGATGACGGAGAGCGACGGAGTCGTGTTCACATTATTCATGGGAACTGAAAGTAGGCCCAAAACCGAAGCCAGTCACGGCTTTCTGCAGAAGAGGATTCAGGTCTTGGAGGGCTCGACTTTGGCCAAAACTCCCAGCACAATCGAGACAGGCATCGGAGGACTTTTTGACCACATCTAACCACCTCGAGTGTTGGAAAAAAACAGCGATTGGCACTCCGATTCCGCTCTTCTCCTCTTCGCCGCTGACAGAACTCGCGGGCAAACGTCCGATCCTTCTTTTTGGCGGCGTTCATGGCGACGAGCCCGAGGGAGTTCGTTTGGCAGAGGACACTTTACAAGCCCTTCTTGCGTGGTCGCAATCCACGCCGCTCGCTCCTTGGGTCCTCATTCCCTGCTTAAATGTCGACGGCTACCAGGCCGGAACCCGGGTGAACGCTCGCGGCGTCGATCTCAACCGCAACTACCCGTCGCACGACTGGTCGCCCGTGGCCGATCAACCACGATATTTTCCAGGCCCCTCGGCGATGAGCGAGCCCGAAGTCGCAGGCATCGTCGAACTCATCGAAACTCTCGATCCAAGACTTTTGATTCATTGCCACTCTTGGGAGCCTTGCATTGTCGCCACCGGCGCACGCGCGCAAGCCGACGGCGGCAGACTGTCGGCCTCCAGCGGATACAAACTCGTAGGCGAAATCGGCTATCCGACACCTGGTTCCCTAAGTCGCTACGGCTGGCACGACAAAGAAATCCCCGTGATCTGCATCGAAGAACAAGAAAAACTCTCCGACCTTTCGACCATCTGGCCGCGCTTTGAAAAAGCCATGCGTGCCATTTTCACCGATCATAGCCATCGCCTGCCACCCTCTCAGCTGGACGCTCGCCTGAAGGCAAACGGGAGAGCTTGAATGACCTTCTTTGAACACGTCACCTTCGATCTCGACGACACACTTCTCGACACATCTGGCGGACTCATCCCGACGGCCGCCAGACGAGCGCTCGATCACCTCGTGCGTAAACTACACCCTGAGGCCTCGTCCCTGGAGCGCGAGTCTCTTATCGAAACTCTGCTTCGCAAGCGAAGTGATCTTCTTCGCAACGAACCTCGGGTGAACCCGTGGTTCGCTCTGGCTAATGGCGACGCCGAACTCGCCGAGGCATGTCGGCAAATTTTCTTACGACCGCCTTTAGAAGAGCTCCCCCCAGAATCCATTCGTCCCACGCCTGGCGCGATGGAACTTCTCGCGTGGGCCGCTTCGCGCGCTCACGTTCATCTTGTTACCTCAGGCGACCCGGTCGTGCAGAATCGCAAAATCGATGCTCTTGATATCCGAAAATATTTTCGAACCGTGCAAGTCGTCGAGGCTCTGCCTTCCCCACCCGATGGCAAAGGGCCTAAGTACCATGCATTCTTAAAAATCCGTTCTGGCTATCCAGAAACGATCGGCCCCCGCTTTCTTTCTATCGGCAATCGCGTCGACACCGATCTTGGCGAAGCAAAACTCTTGGATTGGCGAACCGTGTGGGTGCGCTTTGGAGAACACGCCTCGCTTGCGCCGAAAAAACCGTCCGAGATTCCCGACTTCGAAGTCTCGACGCCGCAAGATCTCTTGGCGATCTGGCGCGATCAGTTTCAGACAATAGCGCATGATTCAAAAACAGGGTCCACCACACCACGATGACAGAAGCGAATCGCGAAATATCTTCGATTTTGATTTTCGACGACTCCACTGCCGAGACACGCGGTGCGGCCGAGTCCGTGGGAGCGAGCTTCGTCACGACACCCGAAGCTCTTGCCAAGCGCCGGTGCGACCTCGTGATCGCACCGATAAAAAATCTCTCGCAGCTAAAACATTCGTCGCGACTTTTTGAAAGCGGCGATCGTCGGCTCATTGTCGTGGGCCAACAAGACGAGGCCCATGCCGATGCCGTGTTTGACCTGCTTCACGAAACGCCGATTTTCGCCTGGATCTCATCTTATTCGGCCGAGGACTTTACAAGCTCCGTCATGCAGGCGCTCGATCAAGCTCGTGAAAATCGCCAAGCAACCGAAAGCCTGGCCATGTACTTTGAGCACAACCAGACGCTTCAAAAACTTTCGGAAGAGCTTGAGCAACGAATTGAGCTTCGCCGTTCCGAGCTAAACGACAGCACGTGGCGCCTGCAACAAAGTCAGCGGCGCAGCGAAATCATGCATCGCACCTTGAACGCCGTTCACGTGAGCCAAAGCATTCCGGAGATCGAGCGACAGCTGCTGCAAGTTCTTGGAGGCCAAGGGGCCGGCGGCCAAACACACTCGCCGCAAGACGCCCCGACGGTCGACTGGATTCGCATCACATTTGCCGCCCAAAGCCGCCTCGAGGCCGCCCCTGTCGACGCACGAGCGGGAAGTATTTTTTCCGCCGCCATCGGCTCGGACTCACACATTCACTTTGGTCGCTCGGCTGAACGGCCATTTCGTTCCGATGACCGCAACTTTCTCACCTCGATCGCCGAGGCCGTCGCGCTGGCCGTGACACGACTTCGCTCACTCGAGCGCATGGAACGCATCAAACACGAGTGGGAAGAAACCTTCAACGCGATCACTCACCCGATTGCGGTTCTCGACGAAAACTTGCGCCTGGTGCGAGGCAATCGTGCGCTCTTAAAAGGTCGCGCACCTGAACAAGTCGTCGGGCGCCCATGTTACGAGGCCGTCTTTGGCCGACAACAAGCCTGCCCAGCCTGTCCCGTGATGGGTGACTTTCTGGCGGGTCGCTTTCGCCATCGCTCCCGCAGCACGACCGTCGGCCTGAATCGCACCAATCAGTTTCGAATCGCCGCACCCTCGGGACACGCCGAAGTCAGCTCCAGGCCGCTACATCATCCCGACGAGGCGATGCTGGTTCACCTCTACCGCGATGCCACATCCAGCGTGCAATTTGAAAAGCGCATCGTGGAGTCGTCGAAAATGGCGGAACTTGGGACCATCGGTTCGAGTATCGCGCATCAGCTGAACAACCCCATCGGCGGGATGCTCAGTCATATACAACTGCTGCTGATGGACCTTAAGACCTTGAATTTCGATGGCCGCGATGAACTCGTGCAGGAAATGCGGGAAATGGAGAACGGAACTCGTCGCTGCGCGGAGATCGTTCGCGACTTGCTTGGGTTCTCGCGCCGTGCGGATGAGGACGAGGCGCATGACCACGATCTTCTGGAGATCGTCACCCAAGCCATGAAGATCACCGAGCTGCAAACCCGGTCGCGCGGAATTCGATTCAAGATGACCACAAAGGCAGGTTCGACGGGAGCGAGCGAAGTCCTCATCTCAGGACGCTTTAATCTTTTGGCGCAGGCGGTGCGCGCCGTACTTTTGACTTTGCTGCCAAAAGGCTTACGCGACCTCACGGTTCCAGTGACGGTCCATATCTTAAACGACGCCACAAACCCCAAGGTCGAAGTCGAAATCGGACCTGTTCCCGGTGCCGAGATCGATCAAGCGGCTTCAGGTGGGCTAGATCTCACCGTCGCTCGGCAGATTCTGTCCGAGCACGGCGGCTCGTTGACGGGTCCTGCCAGCAACCCGGCTTCAGATTCGGTTAATCCCGAATCAAAATTTCCCGCACAACGGGCAATTCTTTCTCTACCGATCAAGTCTTGGACGCCGCTTCCCGACTGATCGCCGCGACTCTGGCTCAGCCTAGGACCAGTTTTCTCCACTCATCCAAATCTTTGACGGCGAAAATTTGACACCTCTTTCGTCGATTCCTTAGCATCTAGAAAGGGACGCGCGAAAGCGGCTGATGCTTGACTGGAGCGGATTTCCGGTTACCTCACGCGAACCCCTCTTAAAAGATTCCGACGAAAGGACTACGTCAGAATGTCGTATCAGGGTTTTGGACCTAACTCGTCTTTTGATCCATCTCTCAGTTCACCTAGTGGCATGGTCGGAGGTTCACCTCGACTAGCCCAAGCCGGCGGCAAACCCGTTCGTGCTTTGATCGTGGACGATGAATCCTCTCTTCGTACGGCGCTCTTCCGTATTCTTGACCGTCAGGGCTTTCAGGCCGTTACGGCAAACTCGAAACGTGAAGCCGAGTCTTTGATGTCTTCTGAGACGGCGTTTGATCTTGCGATGATCGACCTTCGCTTGCCAGACGGCGACGGCCTCGACCTGATGTCGAAGCTCAAAGCAATGCACCCGAATTGCCAAGTCATTATTCTTACCGGCCATGGCACGATCGAGCTTGCCGTGAAGGCCACGCAGCTTGGCGCGTTTCACTTCGTCACCAAGCCCTTTAATATGGAGGAGCTCGTTTCGATCATCGAAAAAGCCATCTCCCATAAATCTCTGCAAGTGGAAAACCAGCAGCTTCGCAGCGCACTTTCTCGTCGCTATCGCTTCGAGAACATCGTTGGAAATAGCGAACAGATTCGCCACGTCTTGAGCATGGTCGAGAGAGTCTCCGACTCGGACTCCACCGTTCTTATAACAGGCGAAAGTGGAACAGGAAAAGAACTGATCGCCAAAGCGATTCACTACAATTCGTCGCGCGCTTCCAAACCGTTTGTTCCGGTTAACTGCGGTGCGATTCCAGGAGAACTTCTCGAAAGCGAATTGTTTGGCCACGTCAAAGGGGCGTTCACCGGCGCCATCGCCAACCGCCAAGGGCGTTTTGATCTCGCCAATGGTGGAACGCTGTTTCTCGACGAGATCGGCGAGCTTCCGCTGAACCTGCAAGTTAAGCTTTTACGTGTTCTTCAGGAACGTCGTTTCGAGCCCGTTGGCAGCATGAAAACTCATGAAGCCGATGTTCGCGTCGTCGCCGCCACCAATGTCGATCTCGCAAAGGCCGTTCAAAAAGGACAGTTCCGCGAAGATCTTTTTTATCGCCTAAACGTGATCCCCGTTCGTCTGCCCTCTTTGAAAGAGCGTCGCGACGATATCCCTTTGCTGCTTCATCACTTTGTTCAAATATCAAATGACCGCAACGTCGAACGCGCGGGCCCCAATCGCCAGGCTCGGCAATTGGCGGGTTTTTCGCCCGAGTCGATGAATGCTCTCATTCATCATCCGTGGCCAGGAAACATTCGTGAGCTCGAGAATCTCGTAGAACGCCTCGCGGTTCTAAAAGGCGATGGCGTCATCGAGGTTGCGGATTTGCCCGAGCACTATCGTGCAGCGGCACCAAGTGTGATGCACATGCCGGCTCTTGGCGCAGATCGTTCCATGGGTCTGGTCGGTGTCAGTGACGCGACGATGGACTCCGTCGTGGCTTCCGACTCCGGTCTGGATTTTAATTCGGCTGTCGATGCGTACGAGAATGCGTTGATCTTGCAAGCTCTTGAGCGCACCGGTTGGAATCGCAACCAAGCGGCCGCGCTTTTGAAACTCAATCGCACGACGCTGGTCGAGAAGATCAAAAAGAAAGGTCTTCGTCCACCACCTGACGTCGAAGTTTAAGAGACATGAAAGCCGAATCGTCCAGCTTCACAGAAGTTCAAGCCATCTGGGCAAACGAGCTATGGGCCGGACGAAAATCTCCCATCGAAAGCAATAGCGCCATGCGCTGGCTCGGTGGGATCGACATGGCTCTTATGGATTCCCCCGCAAGCTTTTGGGTCGTCCGCTCATCCACCGCGGGCGCACCCGTCATCGTTGGTGTTCTAAGTGGTCATTTTGGTGGACTCATCGATTCGGTGCGCTCGTACCGCACCCGAGGTCTTTGGGTTCATTCCGACTTTCGCGGTCAAGGCGTCGCGCGAAACCTCATGCAAGCCGCGGTCGAGCAGGCCAAACATGAAAACTGCGAGATCCTTTGGACATTCCCTCGGCAAAGTTCCATGCCGGCTTATGAAAAGCTTGGGTTCATAAAAGTCGGCGACTGGATTGGCGTCAATGACCCGGGCGCCGGTGAATTTGGACCCAATTGCTACGCTCGCAAAACGCTCTAAGTGATTCGCCCGATCAACATACGGCGCTGAAAACTCCAGGCGTTTTCCCCTTCGCCATACTCAAACAAAAGACTTCCGGAAAACCAGCTTTCACCCATCGGAAACGCCGCCGCAAAAGCCGCGTCGGACGTAAAGTCTTGCGCCCGTTCGTGAGCGACGCCGTCGTGCTCAAAGTCCGACGCTTGTAGTGCGACGATGGTCCCCTTGGGGATTCGCTCAAACCAAGTGCGATCCGCAAAGTGTTCGACCGATGTGTTGATGATGATCGTGGGCATCGGACCATAGGTCTCTTCGGTTTTCACGCAAGAACCCTCGGAAGAGGTTTCCCATCGGATCACGTCATTGCAATCCGCCGTAAACGCTCGGAACTGCCACTCTCTCCAAACCCAGTTTTCGTTCACGACGTTGGCGATCTCGGTGGCTTCGTGATCGAGATCAAAACTTCTCACGCGTTCTATTAAAAACTCGCTTCCGGCACCCTGCCGCGAAAGCAGCAAAAAACCCATCACGCCCTGCCAACCGCCGTAAATCCAAACAGTGTGCGGTCCCGCCTGACCATAGGCAGGCGCTAGTTTTTCTAGAAGCTGAGCAAGCCAGAGCTTCGAACCCACTTGACCGCTAGAGAACGCGTCGACAGCAACTGGAACCCGACGGTGGTTTTCGCTCACTTGGCCTCCTTCACAACAAACGGCTAAAGAATCCCATTAAAAACTGTCCGATTTTCCGACAGGTGTCAGTAAACTAATGATTGTGACGGCACTGTCTCATTTCGAAACAGTTTAAAGTCTTGTGGACCGCTATAGCGTATATAGGCTGTCCCCAATTGAGAGCCGTCACACTCCGTTGGCCTCTAGCTTGCTCTATTCCCTAGCGTATGACATCGAAGCTTTTTGCCAAACATCTGCTGCTAGCGACTTCCTTTTTGGTGGTCACGTTCTCGCTTGGCTTTTTCATGCACGACGAAGAGGTCGCCAGTTCTTGGCGCCTGGTAAAACCACGCGACCCCGCGATGATGCGAGTGAACCCCGCAATCGTTGGCCCCAAAGCACGCTCGCACATGGAACACGTCGCGACAGGACATACGCTTTTGGAGGACGGCGAAATCGCCATTGAAAAGTTCAGCCTCGTCACAAGCGCTTCCGACTTTTCTCGAGGCGTCGACGCCCGTTCAGTCAATCCTGTGGAAGCAAAAGGCATCGACTATTCGAAAATCCTGCCTGCCTCACTCTCGCCTGTCTCAAACGGTGAAGATGTCGCGGCTCAGATTTTCGATCATTCTGTTTCCAATTTTTTTAATCAAGACCACATTCGAAACACGTCCATCGGTCGCGCGGCGAAGTCCGTCGAAGAGACGATGAAGGCCGAAGTCGCCCTTGGCGGTGACGAGCCCGATTCGACTCAGCACAATTTGAAATTTCAGATGAAAGCGACACAGACGAAAGCAAGCATGGAGTATCGCGGAGTCACCAACGCCGAACTCAGCTACTCGGTCGCCAATCGCAGCACGGATCTCGAAATCTTTGAGCCAATCGGCGAAAACTCACGCGTGGTCTACCACCACAGCGCCCGTCCCGACGAAAAACGAGACGTGCTCTCGCTCCGTCTCAACTTCTAAGGTACCAAGGTTTATCTAAAGAAGCGTGCTGCCGATATCTTTGCGCATTTGACGACCAGGCCACTGCACGCCCTCTGCGGCCTTGTAAGCGCGCGCCAGAGCCTCTTTCATGCTCATCTCGGAAGTTCCCAAGATATTAAGCACTCGCCCACCGTTGGTTTCAAACGCACCAGAAGAATTCTTACGAGTGCCCGCATGAATCACCCAGGCCGTCTCGTCTGACGAAAGCGAACCTTTTTCGCTAAGGCCTGAGATCGCAACGCCCTTGACGGGCTGATCCGGGTAGCCTTCGGCTGCGAGCACCAAACACGCGACCGAACGCGAGTGCGCCCACTTCGGGCTTGGCATCTCGCCTCGCGCAATGGATGCCAACACTTCTACCCAAGACGGTCCGGCCTCTTCGTCCAAGAGAGCCATCAAAACCTGCGCCTCGGGATCGCCGAATCGTGTGTTGAACTCCAGCACGCTTGGTCCATCCGCGGTCAACATCAGACCGACGTACAAAACCCCACGAAAAACGATTCCCCGTTTTTCGATTTCGCGAATCACAGGTTCAACGACTTCTTTTTCGATTTGCTCAAAAAGTCCTGGGGCAAGCGGAACTGGAGCGACCACGCCCATGCCGCCCGTGTTGGGCCCCTCGTCGCCGTCTTGCAATCGCTTGTGATCGCGCGCAGCCGGCATCGCGACTTGACCATGACCATTGGTCAACACGAGATGACTCAGTTCAATGCCCGGCGAGAATTCTTCAAGCAATGCCCGCTCGCCAGCAACGCCAAGACCACGCTCTTCAAACAAAAAACGCGCGGAAGCTTGGAGGCCTTCCAAAGTCTTTTCGATGAAAACACCTTTTCCCGCAGCAAGCCCGTCGGCCTTTAAGACATACGGTGGTTTGAAGTTCGCCGCCGCTTTTAAAGTCTCGTCGACAGTGGAGACGACAAATGAACGCGCCGTGCGCACGCCCGCCGCCAACATCAACTCTTTGGCATGGATCTTACTTGCCTCAAGCCGTGCGCCTTCCGCCGACGGACCAAACACCAAAAGCCCGGCCGCTCGCGCCAAATCGGTAAATCCATCTGCAAGCGGCTGCTCGGGACCGACGACGACAAGATCGATGCTTTTCTCTTTGGCAAAGTCGATCAATGCGGGAAAGGCCTTCGGCTCGAGTGAGAGTTTTACGCACTCGACTTTTGGCGAGCTGAGCATCCCCTCGCTTCCCGGAACGGCAAAAACTTTTTCCGTGTTCTTGTTTTGCGCAATTTGTCGCACGATGGCGTGCTCGCGCCCGCCCTGACCGATCACAAGAATTCTAGCGATATTTCCCATATGAGACGGCCTAGTGGCCTTTCTGAGAAAACTCAAGCGAGTCCTCGCGGCAAAATTCGACGGGCCACGTGCAAAACGCCTGGCTTTCCATTACGCTAACCTCTCTACGACAAACCTTTCTTCTGTGATGGTGTAAAGATGTCCTCAGGAATCGCTTCAAAGATCGTTGTAGTCGCCGGAAAACGAACTCCCTTCGGCTCGTTCGGCGGCGGCTTGAAAGACGTCGGCGCAACTCAGCTCACGGTCGCAGCCGGTAAGGCGGCTCTGGAACAAGCCAAGATCGACGCCAAAGACATCGATCATGTCGTACTAGGAAACGTCGTACAAAGCGGCGCGGACGCAGCTTATGTTCCACGCCACGTCGGTCTTCACCTAGGTGTTCCTGTAGAAAACGGCGCACTCGGCCTCAACCGACTCTGCGGATCTGGTTTTCAAGCCTGGATCACGGCCGCTGAAATGATTCTAACTGGCGAAGCCACGACGGTCCTTGCTGGAGGCGTCGAACAAATGTCGCAAATCCCTTACATCCTTCGCGGCGCACGCTTTGAAGGCTTCCGCATGGGCCAAGCGCCGCTTGAAGATTACATGACAAGCGCTCTTACCGACGCATACGCGGGAATTCCAATGGCCATCACGGCCGAAAACCTCGCCGAGAAATACAGCATCTCGCGCGCTCAGTGCGAAGAGTATTCACTCCTCACGCAAAAGCGCTGCGCCGACGCGACCGCGGCGGGTTACTTCAGCGCGGAAGTCACGCCCGTCACCATCGAAACTCGCAAGGGTTCCGTGACTATCGACAAAGACGAACACCCAAAGCCAGGCATTCCTCTTGAAAAGCTGCAAGCGATGAAGGCGATGTTCAAGCAAGGTGGAACCGTCACGCCCGCAACAGCTAGCGGAATCGTCGACGGCGCGGCGATGTCGGTGCTCATGACAGAGGATGAGGCTAAGCGCCGCGGTCTAAAGCCGATGTGCCGCCTCGTTTCCTGGGCCTCAGTTGGTTGCGATCCTAAAATCATGGGTATCGGACCAGCGGGCGCCATTCGCAAAGCTCTCGCGAAAGCCAGCTTAAAGCTCGATCAGATGGATCTCGTCGAGGTCAACGAAGCGTTCGCCGCTCAGTATCTCGCGGTCGAAAAAGAGCTCGGGCTTAATCGCGAAAAAACAAACGTCAACGGTGGCGCGATCGCGATCGGTCACCCTCTTGCGGCCAGCGGAACACGCATCATGAACCATCTGATGTATGAACTCACTCGCCGTGCAGAAAAGAAACTCCCTGCTAAGTACGCCGTTGGTTCGGCTTGCATCGGTGGTGGACAAGGTATCGCGATCATCATCGAGCGTTTCGAAACTTAAAACAGACTACACCCACACCCCGGCCTCCCGCACGGGGCCGGTCTCCAGGAGGTCGGCCCCATGGCAGATTTAGACGCAAGCTTCAAACTATCGGAACGTACCGCGCTCTTAACTGGCCCGTGCACGACCGTGAATCAATCTATCGCATCCAAGCTCACTTCACTTGGCTGCAATATCGCGTTGATCGATCGCAACATCGAACGTTCATCGCGGTTTGCCGAACAGCTGATGAACACTCGCGAAATCAACGAGCGTTTCGGCCGGGCCGTGGCAATCCAAGCCGACCTTTCTAAACCTCACCACGTGCAAGACGCGGCATCGCGAGCGGCGGAAGCCTTTGGCGGTCTCGACATTTTCATCGACGGCCTTCTCACAACAGATGTTCGCGACTTTAGAGATCCAGAGTCTTTAGAAGATCTCGACCGCTTAATGGATGTGAACTTGCGTTCGCCACTGATGATGACTCACGCCGTTTTGAAGTTCCTTGAAGGCCGAAAGCGTGGACGCGTGATCTATCTTCAACATGACATCGTCCGTCTTGGTCTTGAACGAAATGGAATTCTCGCGGCAACCCGCGGAGGCTTAAGCGACTTCGCCCGCATCCTCGCGCGCGAAGT
>CAUJGS010000104.1 GCA_963170185.1 Bdellovibrionota bacterium | reverse complement strand
TCATGACGACCGTGTTACCGGTGACAGCAGCGCCGGCGACCATTCCGCAGATGATCGCAAGCGGGAAGTTCCAAGGGGCGATAACGGCGACGACCCCGCGAGGTTTGTGATGGTAGAGACTTGTTTCGCCAGGAACACCGCCGACCTTTTGGCCCTTGGCGAGTTTTCTGATATCGCGCGCGTAGTAGCGGCAGAAATCTACGGCTTCCGCGAGATCACCATCGGCCTCGTCCCACGGCTTTCCAGCTTCTAGCACTTCAAGAGCGGTCCATTCGAAACGATCGCGTTCGAGGATGTCGGCAAGCTTGTCGACTAGGCGTGCGCGCTCTTCGGCTGGTGTCTTCGACCATGCTTGAAAGGCGTCGCGTGCCGCAACCAACGCGGTTTCTGTTTCTTGCACACCGCAAAGGTGCGCTTGTCCAATTACCTGATCTGGGCGAGATGGGTTCACGCTCTTAAGCAGGCGACCGGTTTTGATCTCTTTGCCACCGATGACGCTTGGCCATTCTTGCCCGAGCTGTTTTTCCAGCTTGGCGATCGTGGTTTGGATTCGATCGCGATTAGGCTTCAGCGCGAAGTCGATCAAAGGCAAGTTGCGGAAACGTTCACGTGGTTTTCCGTCTGGGCCTTTTTTCTCGAGCTCTTTTGGATCTGCCGAAGAAGGCGTGAGGCCTTCTGCTGGGTCGGCCAAAAGCTTTTCTGTCGATGCACCGTCGGCGAACTTTGAACGAAGGAACGATTCGTTCGACGTGTTTTCAAGAAGACGACGCACGAGGTACGCCATGCCGGGGATCAGTTCTCCAACAGGAGCGTACTCGCGAACGCGGAAGCCTTGTTTCACCAGCGATTTTTTAAAGCCATCGGCCATGCCGTAGAGCATTTGGAATTCAATCGCGCGTGGATCAACGCCAAGGCGTTCGGCCGTGACGATGACGGCCGCGATCGAGCGCACGTTGTGGGAGCCGACAGCCAGGCGGATGTGTTCGTGTGCTTCGAGCATCATGGTGGCGCAAACTTCGTAGTTTGCATCGGATTCGCGTTTCACGGTGTAAACTGGCACGTCCCATCCGGTTTGCTGCGCAAACACAGTTTCAAAATCCCAGTAAGCACCTTTCACGAGTCGAACCGTGAACGGTGTGCCGCGTGTTTTCGCGAAAGCCACGAGGTCCGCGATGTCTTTTGCGGAATCGCGTAAATAGGCCTGAATCACACAGCCGAAGTGCGCGTATGTTTTAAACTCTGGCTCCATCAAAAGTTCTTTGAAAACTTCGATGGTGAAATCTTTGATCTCGTACTGCTCCATATCGAGCGTGATGAAAACTCCACGCTCCATCGCGAGGCGATAGATCGCGCGTACGCGTTCTTTGATGCGCTCTTTAGATTTGTCCCAATCTTTGAGATCGATTTCGGAATCGATCGATGTGAGCTTTACGGAAACATTCACGCGAGGGATTGGCCCTTTGTGATCTTCGTCGATTTGTGGGATGTGGTCCCAGTTGGCCGCATCTTTTGCGAGCCACGAAACCAATTCAAGATACTGGTTTAAGTACTTTTGCGATTCGACTTCCGAGAGCGCGGCTTCACCCAAGATGTCGACCGTGAAGGCGATCTTTTGTTTGCGCGCCTTCTTTAAAACGCTGATCGCCTCTTGCGGTGTTTCGCCGGTGATGAACATCTTCGCCATTTGCGTGACGTTCTTCTTGATCGCGCCCGCCATCAAGCTTGGAGCAAGCGAGCCGATACCAAGACCGACGTTGAAAACTTTTGGAAGCTCGTCGCCGCCTTCGGCGAAGTACTCTTTCAAGTGGCGAGCGACTTCCGATCCGGAGTTGAGATAGGGAAGGACGTCGACGAAGCGGAACATCTGCGTTTTGAACTGTTCGTTTTTCATCGACCAGTCCATGATTTCGCCGTACCAGAAATTGCGGCTAAACAGTGACGGGCCGTCGGACTCCATCATGTTGAAGATTGTTTCGCCTCGAGTTTTTACCGCGCTTTGAAAAGCGGCGTCTTTCGTAAACTGCCCCATAGTAGAGACCCCCCGGTCATATGAGCCGGCGCAACTTATCAAGACGTCTTTAAAGAGGGAACTGATGCTTAAGGCTGCGGAGCGTTATTTGTCTTAAGCACGGCGGCGCTACCGAAATGACCAATGCATTTGGGACTCGTGCCCAAGACTTGAGCGCATCCAGGCTTGTCCCTTGTCGCCTGGCACGAGGCGGCCGACGCCGCTAGGTGTTCCGGTGAGAAGCCAGTCCCCAGGTTGAACGGGGAAACATTCAAGGCAGTAGCGACGAAGCTGTTCAAAGCCAAAGACCATGTCTTGGGTTTTCCCGTGTTGGCGAACGGCTCCGTTCACGGAAAATTCAAATTCAAAGTGTGGGACCTCGTTTGAGATCTCGATAGTGGGTCCCATGGGGCAGCTCGCGATGAAGGACTTTGCGAGTGTCCACGGGTGACCGTCGGCTTTGAGTTTTGCTTGCAGGTCGCGCGCGGTGAGGTCGAGCACGAGAGCGGCGGCATCGAATTTCAAATCCGCCGGGCTGCCGGCACCAAAGCGAAGAGCGATTTCGATTTCGTGATGGATGTCTTGTGAGCCGCGCCAAAGCGCAACGTCTTCCGAGTGGATGACCGTAGAGCCGGCCTTGAGAAAGATCATCGGTTTGGAGGGGATAGATGCGCCCATCTCTTTTGCGTGATCGCTATAGTTTCTGCCGACGGCCCATACGTTCATACCGCACTCCTGCTGCTATTACTTGAACTAAATCGTTAGCGCACTTTTGGCCGACAAGGAAGATCTCGGCGCTCCGATTTTCGGGGCCAGCGTCAAAACTTATGGTCGCATCGGAGGAAGCCGCCGTCGAAGTAGTATTGTCCTATGTCATAGTTCGGATTTAACTCTTTGCAGAGTTTCTTCTTGGAGGTAACAATCTGAATTCCATCCATACATCCTTCAAGATCAAACGATCCTTGCATAAACATTGTGCCTGCCATTTCAAATTGACACCCATTGATGCCAGAAACGGTTCTCTTCTCTGCAATCTCCTTGAGATCGCTACTGCTAGCTAACTCTGACGAATAGCCGAAGGTGATCTTGCATCCCTTTGGAATTTTCGCAGGGCCGATGGATATATTTTTAGTTGTGATATATTCGCTAATATCACTGTTGATTCCAAGTTTCAGCCAGATCTTGTCGCCCGCGGGGATGCACATTGCGTCTTGCGTGAAATCGAGGTCTTTCGCCTGCAACTCAAGTGAGACGACCGCAGAAATCAAAATTAACAAGAATCCTTTAGTCTGCCAGCTCGATATGTAGATGGTCCAGATGGCCTTTGACCCTAACGATATCCATAAAGTTCGCATCGTAAACCCCCTCCAAAAGATTCTTTCGAATTGCTCTACTGCAAGTAGGGCCGATTCTCCACGCGCTATCTGTTAGGCTACAGGTATTTGAGAGTATGCTCCGAGTGATCCCATGAAGGCATATTTCCACAGTCGAACTGTCTTCAATGGCAAGTCTACGGTTCCTCGGGTTTGTGCGCGCAGCGCAAGAAGCCACCATCGAAGTAGTATTCACCCCAGCCAGATTTCTTACCTCTCGATTTGCAAATCGGCTTAGCCGAAGTCACATGTTGCATTCCATCCAAACAACCTTCTAAGTCAAACATAGCGAGCTGAATCGGTACACCAGCCATTTTGAACTCGCAGCTTGTGATTGAAGTGACAACTCGTTTTTCCGAGGTTTCTTTTGTGCTTTGAGTTCTAAGTGATGGACTGTATCCAAATGCGAGTTTGCAGCCCGGGGGGACCTCAAATCCTATGAAGGCGTGTTTCCACTTTCGTTCTGACCCGTTCCGCAGTCGAACTATCTTTGGTGGCAAGTCTATGGTTCCTCGGGTTTGTGGTCGCAGCGCAAGAAGCCACTGTCGAAGTAATACTGATTCATTTCGAAATTGCGGGTGCGTTTTCCGCAAATATTCTTAGGAGCAAGAACCTGCTGATAGCCGTTCAGACAGCCCTCTAAATCGAAGCCGCCACGATCTAAAGTAACTCCAGCCATTTTAAAATGGCAATTGCTGATGACTGTCACGACGCGCTTACTGGCTATATCTTCTATGTCTTCGAGACTGGTAAGTTCAGAGGAGTAGCCAAATGTAATTTTGCATCCTTTTGGGATTGCTGCCGGGCCAATAGTGATGTCTTTACCGATCGTAAAGGAGTTGACGTCGCCTCGTATGCCGAGCTGGCCCCATATTTGATCCCCGGCAGGGATGCACATTGCGTCTTCAGTAAACTTCAGTGGCTTGCCTTCAGCAGACACAGAAAGTGCGATGACTAGTGCTACTGCTGCGAATTTAACTTTAGTCATAAACTTCGATGTGCACATGGTCCAAGTGGCCATTAATTTCTGAAATTTGCATAAATTTGGCATCATAAACACCCTCAATTCGAGTTCCTTGAATGATCTGTTGGCATCCGATTCCCATTCTCCACTGGCTGCTGCCTTGTCCGCAAGGGTTGGAAAGAATTGGTACTCCGTTGCGGTATATTTTCGTCTGTTTGACTGTTGGAGGTCCAGGTATTCCAGATTGTAAGTTGAATCTGTATTGGAGCTCGCCCGCGAATATAAGAGACGCATTCCATGGAATTGAGTGATAGAGCGAACGTTCCCGGCCTTGTTCCATTACTGAAACTTGGTCGGCAGCACCATCTGAGTGTATCAATTTTGACGGTTTCTTTGGGGTGTTGGGGTGCATTAGTACTTCGAAGCTACTCCGCAGTCCGACTACATATTTCGCAATGTCATCAATAGCCTGTTGCCGTGTCGCGTGAGTATAGTGCGCAAGTACCGATGGTGGAATTACTGGCATCGGACAGTTGACCCCAGTGAATGCTTCATCTTTGTCAAGATTCTTCCAGCAATACTCCTGGCTCTTGCGGACCGCACCAGTTGGCGTGACGCACTCTGTACTTTCATCTCCGGTGCACGGCCAAAGCTCGATTGCAACACGATATGCTCTAAGAAGGGAGTACGCAGCCACCTTCTGTTCTGCGCCGTTTTGGTGAAATGTGTTCGCAAAGTTGAGATCCGCATTGAAAGGCCGTACGTCGAGGTTTTGTCCCATTTGATGTGCGCCGTGCGGAGCGAATGGGCCACCAAATGGATAGGATCCATCGTTGCACATCAACCAGTTGTCGGAGTTGCGGACCATGTGCATCAGGCCGTCTTTTATAAATTCAGCCATTTTTTGTTTTCCATAAGTCGACCATTGCTCACTATAGCCCCATCCGCACATATAGGAGTCAGAGTTCTTTAATCTATTCGATCCAATGACGGCGGGTGTTTCTGGTGCAAGATCATAGTTGAGTTTGTGGGTCGAAGTATCTTCTGATTCATGGTTTCTACCGTTGTTGGAAATCAAAATTTTGTATCGCAAGGTCACACCGGGAATTGTCGGATCTTGCGTTAGCTTTCGATTCACACTCGCAAATTGTGGAACATTCTCGAAAATTCGACCGCCATCGAAATTTAATTGTCCGTAGCAGTTTCCGGAGGTTGGGCAGCTGTAATTTGAAATCGTAATATCTCCACCGACGTCATATTCGGTTGAATCGCCGGCAACGACGACTGTCACCTTTGGAACAAGGAGAGACGTATTTGCTGAGTTGAATTCGGCCTGATTGAATGTTCCGCGGGCCGACAGCCTAAAGAGAGGAGAATACTGCCACTTTTCCGATGTCGTTCCGAAGAAGTTGAAGTTTGATCTATTGTCTTTTGAGACCGGGATTAAGCGTTCGTCTCGCATGGAGTTTCGTGCATTGTTCTGCGCGATATTTGAGAAATTGGTGGTAGTATAGTGCTGCACACCGACTTTTAAGTCGAAAAGAACTTCGGTAGGGCCAGTTTCTATCCAGCAATAATAGAAATGCGAACCGAATTGCCCAGGGTATTCTCTAGGGTAGATTGAATTCACGTTGACGCGGACATTTGGTGAAATCATATCGGTAGGAGCTGGAATCTCAAAACGAAAAGGCACAGCCCATCCTTCGACATTCTCATTTACGGGAAGTCCAATTGTGGATGACATCGTAGCTCTGCTGTATCCGGCTTTTTGAGCAGCGGCCTGAAATGATGTCGTAATTGACCAGGATCTAATTGGCTTTGCTGAATCTCCGTCATCTTTAAACTCGGCTATGAACTGCACGTTCGAAGATTCGAGTCCTCGAGCGGCTGTTTGAGCATTATAGAGAGCTGTTTGGTCGCTCAAACAATTTGGGCCATGTTCTGGTTTACAGCAACGGCGATTGGCGGCGAGCATCCAATCGTAAAATTGGGCGCCCATGTATGTTGGAGATTGAAATTCGCAATAGCCGGCTATTTTTCCTTCCTTCATCGACCGAGCCGCGACGGGAGTGAATGTTCTGGCATCATGTTCAACTCCATTTAAGTTGTTCGAAAGGAATTTCCCATAAGTGCGATCTACCGGGATTTTATGCGGACCACGGCTAACTATTGGGAACGGAGCCGCCTGACCACACCAAGATGCATATGGCGAAGGTTGTTGCTCAGTCGATAGAGCGATCGCTGTGCCTGCAGAGCGTTTCGCAGAGGGGATACTGCTATGCGAAGGGTGACCTGGCATGTGCGGTCCGAATGGAATGACATTCGTAAAACTAAACTGGTTTTCAGATGCAGCGCTTTGCTGGGCTAGCACATTACTTTGAGCGGACTTTGAGCTCATTTGAAGATGTGCCGGACTGGTGAGTGTGGTCAGATCAAAGAGGTTGGAAGATGTCGAATTGAAGTCAAAGGAGCTACTAAGGTCTCCGTTCTCTGTCAGGACCGACACAGCGTATGTATCGAAAGGAAGGCTGCCTAGATCAATATTCGTGCTAGGCTCTTGAATTCGTATTTCAATTCCTGAGGCTGAGCCGACTACAACCAGATTTGCAGCATTCTGGGGCACTCTCACAGATGCACGTCTCTTCGCTATTCGGATATCCCTCAGTCCTCCAGCAAATGCTTCTTCGAGGCTCGCGGCGACCACTCCTATTCGTAGGATGAGCGGTTCCTCAAGGTCCTGGATACGGCTCTCAATTTCTGAAGATAGAACTTCGATATTCGGTCCACTCGCTGTCGCGACGGATGAAAGATCAACGGTTGTTCCTGACGCAGACTCAAGGGTCACAGATGTTGAGTTGTTAACTGAAATTTGATCTAGGTCACCTGACTGATTAGTCGCGAATGTTACCGTCGGGTTCGTAAGATCAATGATATCGGGTCGGTTGCCCGCGATAGAAGGGCAAATGTTGTCGCCATCATACTGAAAGCAGCTCTCGGCATTGGATTTAATCATGGTCATAGACTGTGAGGAACGTCCGTTTCCGTCGACAACTTGCAGTGTAACCGGAAAGTCACCTGCTCGATTCACGCGAAGGCGGATATTGTCACCCTCAAATGTTCCAAGATCACCTGCTTGCCAGATATATTTCGCGCCATTCCGGGCGGATGGGGAGATGTTGGAAGCGTGCGCCGAGAGAACAACATAAGCCGGAAGGCGATTGATGGAAAATTCCGCCGGGTTTGTTTCTTCGTCTAATTGGTTTTCATCTAGCTTTCCGGAAATTACCGCGAGCGGTGGGCGATCGCGATGATCGGCGACTTGGATGGTGACGGTTTGAAAACCGAGAAGATCGTAGTTGTCGGAAACAGCGAGATTGATGTCGTAAAAGCCAGCTCTGGGGAATGTATGTGTTATGTTCTCTCCGTAATGAAATATGCCATCTCCGAAGTCCCACCGATATCCAATGATCTGACCGTCGTCGGTTGATTCCGATCCGGAAAAGTGAACTTGAAAGGCTTCGGTTGTTCCCGGAGTCGATCTGATCTTTGCCACGGGAGGTATGAAGTCCGGAGTGATAGACACCCGAACTGAACTTGTGCCTCTAAGGCCTCGGTCATCGAATACATCCAGGTAAACGTCGTATTCTCCTGGTGACAGAAACGTGTGGGTAAAGGACGGTCCTTCGTGTAAGACTCCGTCGAATCCTAAGACCCACCAGTAGTACTGCGTAATGGAGCCATCTGTATCGAAACTTCCTGTACCATCGAAAACCTTTTGGAACTTGTTTCCGGGTACTTCGCTAACAGAAATAATGGATGTAGGCGCCTGGTTCGAACGGATTAGAATTGTTGTTGAGTTCGTCTCGGACCAACTTCCGTATTCATCTTGAACTCGCAATGTAGCTGTATATTCGCCTGGAAACAGGAAGGGACGCTGAGGATTTGGACCGTATAGCTCTCCTCCGTCAGAGAATGTCCAGTGCCAGTTTACGATTTGATGCCCGTCTGGATCGTGACTCTGAGAACTGTCGAACACGATGAAAGCTGGCTCAATCGCAGGATTAACGGCCGTGATGATCGCGATAGGCGGAGTGTTAGCCGCTGTAAATTCTTGTATGACCGGCACTGATATTTGATTGTAGCTATCGCGTACTTCGAGGGAAATCGTGTAAGGGTCCGTACTGTCAATGGGGATAACGGGCGAGGATATGTCGTGAAGCAGGTAGTCTGTTCCGTTTGATGACCTGATTCTCCACCGGGTTCCAACAATGCTCGCGCCAAGATTGCTTGTTGAACTTCCGGAGCTGTCCATTTGAATTGTGGCTGGGACAATGGGGTTTAATACGGACATTGTCATTCTCGCGATAGGTGCTTCCAGAGCGCGGACATTGATTTGTGTCTCGGCTGGCTCCGAGACAAGCCCCATTGAGTCTGTCACCTTCAGCGAAATCGTTTTTAAGCCAGTCTGAGAGAGGGTGATAGTTTGATTCATTCCTTCAAGAATATTTCCGTTAGGGAGCGTCCACTCATATCCCACTATCGTTGCGCCCTCATTGAGAGCTTGCGAGGCTTGCCCTGAAAGACTGATGCTTTGCCCGAGAGTGATTTCGGTTTGATCCACGTCGATTCTTGCGAGAGGAAGTAGGGTGGTACGCGCCGGCGCGCGAACCGCTATCGTGATGGAGGAAAAAATCGAACCTTTGATTTTCACTGAAAAATGATTTTGTCCCAAAAGATTCAGTGGAAGCAGAAGGTTGTTTGTGGTCTTTGGAAGGCTACCAACAATCGTCGCCCCGTTGAGACGGATCTCGACAGAAGAAGGACGCTCGAGTTCCAAGCGAACAAGATTGGCTACATTAAGCGCGGCGCAGACGAGTCGTTTGAGTAGTGACAGGCCGCCACATTCTTTTGGGGAGAGGTCTTCTCCCGATCCATTTTTTAGATAGAGGTAGCCGGCTTGCGGAGTAGCCGAAAACACATTCGTTGTGGTTTTGGAGCCAATCAGCGGCGCCTGGTAGGTAACTGGTCCCAATAGAGTGATCTGATCTTCACTACTAACAGGAGCGGCATTGACTGATGGAGGAGTGGCGAAGCTTGCGGCTGTAAGCAGTGACACCAAGATGGTGATGCGAGAAAGCGTAGCTGCGAACTTCGTTATGCCTGCCATTAGAAACCTCCAACACACGTTCAGCATGGTCTAGTTGAAGGACTTGATCGGCGAGGCGGCCGACCTCTTGACTTAATTTTTTCCTTTACCGACCTTTTAATAGGTTTCTAACAAGCGACGGCTTGAGCTGAGACGTCGAAGAGATTTGACTTGGTTGTCATATTTTAGAGTGGCGGAAGCGGTTCCAGATTCCGTTTTGTAGGAAATAGATTCGCGTTTCGAGTGGCGGCCATGGCGCCGCACGCTCGCTGTCGGATTCGTCACTGGAAAGGTAGATAGCGGCCGCTTCCAGCCAATCGAGGTGGGAGCAAGCGACACGAATTTCGGCCGAGGTTTTGTTCTCGCGCATTTCGTCGTGCCAAGTATCCAGCACAGATCGAACTCTGTTCTCAAACTCGGTTTGGGTTTCGCTGGATGTTCGCTCGTCGAGCTTTTCGAAAATTTCCGATCTGGCGGTTTCGAAATTCGTGCGCAGCAATTCGTTTAAAAAGCGCAAGGTTTGCTGAGTTCGAATTTTGGGAGAGGCGGAAACCTGCCATGTGACATCTTGGCCCTGAGCCAACGAGTCGGGAGCCAAAGCCGCGAGGTTTTCTTGTTTGGCGAATCGCGCAAGCTTCGCCAGCTTGGCGCGAAGGAGCTCTGGAAAGCGTTCGGCCTGCTTGTGGCCTTCGGCCGCAAGCGTGTCGAGTCCACCGGCGCGCGTTGCATGTCGCATCAAAATGAGAACCTGCATAGGTGGTTTAGCTGAAGAAATCGGCATTTTAACTAGCCTCGCCAATCCCGTTTCTCATGTCACGAGAAAGAACTTTTGAATCAGGCGCAAATTCGATTAAAACGAAGGGATGGCTCCCACTCGCGTCAAAAAGTTTGTGACCAAAGATCTCACTGTGCGTGCAGCCGCTGTGAACGCCACGGCCGTTGTCGAAGAGATGCGGTCGATCCAAAACAGTTACCCGGTTCCGACCGTGGCGGTTGGCCGTTCGATGGTGGCTTCGCTATTAATGGCGGCCCATTTGAAGAACAATCAAGAGCTCTCCATTTACATCCAAGGTAGCGGCCCCTTGGCGAGCGTGTTTGCGCAAGCGAGCTTTGAAGGCAAAGTGCGCGGTGTTTCAAGCAGTCCGCAGCTGGAAGTCCCTGTTGCGACCGATAAGATTCTCTTGGCACCCGCGATCGGGATTGGGCTTATCACGGTCACGCACCATCTTCCGAACTCGCACACGCCTCATCGCGGCACGGTCGAGCTCGCGTCGAGCGAAATCGGCGACGATGTCGCTTATTATCTTCAGCAGTCGCATCAGATTCCTTCGGTCGTGTCGCTAGGTGTTCACGTGAACAGCTATGGCAAAGTCGAGGCGGCTGGCGGAGTTTTGATTGAACTCATGCCTGGTCACGAAGAATCGACGGCTCTTAAGATCGAAGAGCGCGTGAAAAAGGCTCGCCCGGTTTCTAATCGTCTTTTAGAGGGCGCGACGGCGGAAGATCTTGTGCGTGACCTGCTTCAAGATTTCGAACTCATCGAGCTCGATCACGAGCATGATGTCGAGTACAAGTGCCGCTGTTCGAAAGAGCGCGTGATGCGTTCAGTGGGGCTTTTGGGTTTAGCGGAACTCGACGAGATGATCGAAAAGCAAGAGACGACCGACGTGTCATGTGAGTTCTGCGGACGTCAGTACAAACTTTCGGTCGACGACCTCAAAGAGGTTCGCCAAGACGTCTACAAAGAATCCCTCAATTAGTACCGCTTCTCGCGCAAGCGCTTCAGAAGCTTTCGAGCGTGCCGTGGCGCGCTCGAACAGTCGTGCTGAAGGTACCGCCTAAGGGTGGCGGCGTGTGGGGCGGCGGCGATACTCGGCAAGGGTGTGGCAGCCGTAGGTGCGCTTGCGAATTACCTCGAGCGCCATTTCGCGTAACTCTTCTGCGACTTCTTGCAGGCAAACTAACGGAATTTTTCCCGACATTTTCATGTCGCGGATGTATTCGGTCACGACCGTTTCGACGATCGAGTCAGGGCGTTCGGTTTCAACCAAGGCGTTCATCAGGTGATGTTCGACCATGTCGACAAGCTGGGACATTCTAAAAAGCGATGCGGGATCAGGGCGCATGAAGTTTTATCGGCGCCTCGCGAGAGAAGATTGACTCGACCGGAGGGAGGTCGGGGCGTAGTCTTAATCCTGTGAAGATGTCGATTGCGGAAATCCAGGAAGCAGGGCTAGAGGTCTCGGCTTGGCAAGGCGCCCAGCTGCAGGAAGTCTTGGTCGATGGTCGCAAGCGCCCCGAAGGTGGCTCCGAACCACGCAGCCTTCGTCTTGGTTTTTTTCACGAAGCCCGAGTCAAATGGCTGGTTTTTGACTATGACGAGCTGGCCCCGTTGATACTTCCGTTTTCCGAAAGCAAGCCGCCGGACCCGCAAAAGATCCGACGCCCGATGGCGCTTTTTTTGCGCTCGGCTTTTGTTGGGCGTAGGCTTACGAGCGTCACAACAGGGAAGTTCGTTCGTGAGCCACAGCTCGAACTCGAGTTTGGCGACGGTTATGTTCTAAAGTTTCTGGTGGTCCCGAAGTTTCGCAATCTCTGGGCGACGGCTGGTGAGAAACAGATTTCCGAATTTAAGCCTGCCGACGTGCCGGAGAATTGGAAGATCGGCGAGGGCTCTCGTCCGCTGGCGGTGATTCGCGACGAGTGGGTGGCCAGTCGCATGGCGCGGGGTCAAAAAGGTGCTTCGGCTTTAGCCAAAGCGGCGAAAGGTGCCGCGGCGAAAAGCCCGCTTGATGACAAACGTTTGAAACTGCAAAAGCGTGAGAAGGCCTTAGACAAAGTCCGGGCGGAACTGGATTTGAAACTTCATCACCCGGCTCGCGCGATTGGCGAATGGATCAAGGCTCATCAGACGTTGGAAATTCCAAGTGAGCAACGCGAGACATGGGGTCCGCATGTGGAGCCTCGGGCGTCTTTGGCGGACAATATCGAACGACTTTTTCGTTTGGCCAAAAGCCAAGAGGGAAAACGTGAGGGAACAGAAAAGCGCCTTTCCGAGCTAGAGCGCGAGGTGCAGAAGCTTCGATCCGAGATCGAGCGTGGGGTTGTCGATCCCCAACCGGCGCTTCATGGTTCGGGCATGAAGGATCTTTTTCAGTCGGCGAGTGCGCAAGGTCGCAAAGTTCAGGTCGCCGACGGTCAGAAAGACGATCTGACGTTTTATATCGGGAAAAACGCAAAAGAGAACCTCGCGATTCTTCGCAAGGCTCAGCCGTTTGATTATTGGCTTCACGTCAAAGACCAGCCTGGCGCCCATGGAATCATTCGCCGGGCGCGTGGGCGCAATGTGACCGATCAGGAGTTTGTCAGGTCGGCGACGGCTCTCCTGGAAAGCTCTTTGAAGCGGCGCGCGATTGAGCTTAAGGGCGAAGCTTTCGACATATTGATCGTGGAGTGTCGATTTGTTCGCCCCATCAAGGGCGATCGCCTAGGGCGTGTGCACTATTCGAACGATCGTGTGATGCGCGTACGACTCTGATCGCCTTGACATCGAAATATCTCGACGCATGATCGAAGGTATCTACAAAAATTCCAAAGTGAGGTCTTACACTTATGGCAACTCCAGTCGACATGATTGAGGTCTCAGGACTGACCAAAAGTTATGGTCCTATTCATGCCCTCCACGGAATTTCCTTTCGGGTGAAGAAAGGGGAAGTGGTGGGTTTTCTCGGGCCCAACGGAGCCGGCAAATCGACGACGATGAAAATCATCACCGGATCGATGGCGCCCAGTGGCGGTACTGCGAAGGTCGCAGGCTTTGACGTTTTCGAGGACCCGGTTGAGGTCAAAAAACGCATTGGCTATCTGCCGGAGAATCCGCCGGTGTATGGCGATATGAATGTCGAATCCTACCTGGCTTTCGTTGCAAAGCTAAAAGGTGTTTCCGGAGAGCGCGTTCGATCGCAAGTGGAGAAAGCAATCGAGAAAACCGACCTTGGTTCGGTCCGTCGTCGTCTGATTCAGAATCTTTCCAAAGGGTATCGTCAACGTGTCGGCATTGCGCAGGCCCTGGTTAGCGATCCCGAAGTTTTGATCCTCGATGAACCAACGTCGGGTCTTGACCCTCGGCAGGTCGCGGAAGTGCGCTCGTTGATTCGCGAACTGCGCGGCGAGCACACGATTATTCTTTCGACACATATCTTGCCCGAGGTGCAGGCGATGTGCGAGCGGATCATCATCGTCAATCGCGGCCGAATTGTCGCCGAGGACTCTTTAGATGGCCTGACAAATCGCATGGCCGGAAGCCTTGAGGTGAAATTGAAAGTGGCTCGGCCGTCGGCGGCTGTGGAGACGGCGCTTCGCGCAGTCGCAGGTGTCGCGACAGTTTTGAAAACAGACGGCGGCTACAGCGTGAATATCCAAGGCACGGGCGGTGAGGCTGCGATCGAACAAGTCGCGGAAGCCGCAGTTGGGGCGCGAGCGGGGCTCTTGGAACTTCGAAAAGAAGCCGTGGATCTGGAAGACATCTTCTTGAAGCTCACAACAAGTGAAGAGAATCAGGTACCTGGAGGTGTGGCGTGAGAGGCATCTTGGTAATTGCGGGAAAAGATCTGCGCAATTTGTTTATGAGTCCGCTGTTTTACGGAATCGCGGGGCTCTGCGCTTTGGCTTGGACACTTGTCTACTTCCTGGGGCTAGAGGACTTTGCGCGCGCCTCGGCGATGAGTGCGATGCAAGGTGGGCAAGAAGGTGCGAGTATTCACTTCGTGGTGTTTGCTCGTCACATCTCGTTGGTGAACTTGGTGATGATTTTTGCGGTGAGCGCGATGAGCATTCGTCTTTTCACCGAGGAAAAACGCGGGCAAACGATGCCGCTTCTTCTAACGTCTCCGGTCACATCAACCGAGATCACGCTGGGGAAGTTCTTAGCCGGTCTTGTCGGGGCGTGGGCCTTGGTGGGTGTTTCGTTTCTCTACCCGCTTAGCATTCGGGTGTTTGCTGAGTTCGATTGGGGGCCGCTGATCGCAAGCTACATCGGTCTTCTTTTAATCACCGGATGTTACGTCGCAATTGGGATGTTCGCATCGTGCTTGACCGAAAGTTCGGTGCTTTCTGTGGTGATGTCGCTCATTTTTAATGTTCTTTTGTGGTTCATTGGCGCCATGTCGGATGCCTCGCAAGAGCCAACCATGGCGAAGGTGTTTGAGCACCTCAATGTCGGCTCGCATTTCGTGGGCTTTATCAAAGGTGGAATTAGTATGGCGAGCGTCATCTTCTTCCTTTCTGTAATGGGTCTGATGGCGTTCCTTACTCAGCGAGTAGTGGAATCGAATCGTTGGAGATAAGACATGAGTAAAATCAGCAAAGTCAGTCTTCTGTTGTCGGGTTTGTTTGCGGTGGCGGTTGTTGTCACGCGTATTATTTTAAACGGTTGGGTCGATGGCATGTGGGCGCCGCTTGGGATTTCGATAGCGCTCTTCTTGTTCGCGCTCTTCCGTGATTGGCGTTTGATGTTCGAGTTCTTTACCTTAAAGACCACGAAACATGGCATGAATATGGGAGCCATGATTCTCACGGTGATCGTGCTTTTGGTGGCGGTGAACTTCCTGGCCGTGACAAAAGATAAAAAGTGGGATTGGACGAGTGAGGGTCTTAACTCTCTTTCTGAACAATCGGTGCAGGCGGTGAGTGGGCTCAAGACTGAAACGGATCTCGTTTTGCTTTATCGCAAAGGCGAGAACGACGAACAGATTCGTCGTCAGGCGCAGGATGTGGCCGCACTTTACACGGCGGCGTCGAACAAACTTCAGCTCAAGATGTACAATGCGCTTGAGCGTCCGGATCTTGCGAAGGCTTATGAGTACCGTTCTGGGCCTTACGCTCTATACCTGGTGCAAAAAACCGAGGGCGGCGAGCGACACATGAAAGTCGAACAGCCGACGGAAGAGGAGATCACGCGAACCTTGCTTCGGTTTGCGCGTGAAAAGAAGAAGCTGGTTTATTTTATCACCGGCCATGGTGAGCACGACATCGCGCTTCGAGGCCCGGAGTCGGTTTCGCAGTTTAAATCGGACCTCGAACTTTCTTACGACGTGAAGTCGCTTGAACTGTTTAAGGACCCAAAAATTCCAGCGGATGCCGATGTTGTGGTGATCGCGGGACCTCGTCGGGCGTATTTGCCGGCCGAGATCGAAGCGTTGCGCGCCTATGCAAAATCAGGAGGGCATCTCCTGATCGCGATCGATCCGGATTCGGCGCATGGTTTGGCCGGACTGGTTAAAACCTTCGGGATCGAATTTCAAAACAACTATGTTCTCGATCCGCGCGCCATGATTCCAGGTGCTGGAAACATCGCGGCTCTCGGTAACGAGTTCTCTTCGACGGCCGAGGCGACTCGTCCTTTGAACAACGGCTTTACTCTGTTCTTGTTGGCGTCAGCCTTAAAGAAGGCGCCAGATGCGCCGAAGCTTATTAAGCTCGACGAACTGGTAAAAACCGACGACACGCCGGTTGCGACGAACGAGCTTTCCAATACTCCGAAGGTTCGGATCAAAGGACCGCACACGCTTGCGATTCAGGCCACTGGAAAACTAGAAGAGACGGACAAGGACTTTGAAGTCATCGTGATCGGTGATGGTGATTTCCTGCGCGATAATCTCTACCGCAATAACCTGAACCGCGATTTCGCGATGAACGCGATCGCGAGCCTTGCTAAGGACACGGACTTGGTTTCGATCCGCCCTAAAACTCCTAAGGGGACTCAGTTAAATATGACAAGAACCCAGATCATGGTGGTCTTGTTCTTCTTCTTGTTGCCGGTACCGATTGTGATGTTTTTCACCAGTGGTCTGCTTTGGTGGCGTCGTAAATCGGCATAGCGCTTTTAAGGTGACGGTTGAGCGAGGTATCGAAAATGGAACGCAAAAGCGGTGCAAAGAAGTTTCCAACGACGGCTGTATTTATCGCGGCTGTGATGGCGTTTGCGGCTTGGACATATTTCTCGGAGTTTAAAGGCGCCGAGAAACGTGCTGCGGAGAAGGACAAGTCGCTGGCACTTTTGACTGGCGTTAGCGATGAGCTGGTTGGGATTCATCTCAAGGATGTGACAAAGTCCGGGCCCTTTAACGAGGTTCTTGCCAAGCGTGAGTCAGCCTCTGCTGATTGGAAGATCGAGGCTCCGTTTACGGATCTTGGCGACAAAATGGCGTTTGATCTTTTGTTAAGTGGGCTTCAAACGCAGAAAATCAAAGAGGTCGTCGTCGAGGCTCCTGATATCGCGTGGAAAACCTTTGGTTTGGATAAGCCGCAAGCGGAGGGTTTGTTTACATACAAGACGGCCTCGGGTGAAAACGTTCGCAAAATCGCAATAGGGTCCGAGCCGGCTTTTGACGGTTCAGTTTACGCGAGAATCGGCGATGAAAACCGCGTGGTACTTTTGGAGTCCATGGTCGAAGCCCTTTTTAAGCGCGAAGCGCGGGATCTTCGCGACAAACGGGTTTTTCCTGTTTCCAAGTTTCCAGAGTTTCAGTCTCTGGCGCTCACTCGGTCCGGGAAGACGGAAATTTTTGAAAAGAAAGATGGGAAATGGGAACTTGTCGGATCAGGTGCCCTTGGCAAGTGGCCACTTGATTCGATGAAGGTGGATGAGCTTGTGACGGCCGTCTCTTCGATGCGGGGCCAAGATATATGGGCGGAAGATAAAACCGACAAACTCGTGGTTCGGGGGCGCAAACTCGACAAACCCAGTTTGACGGCAAAACTGACGTCGCAGGCTTCAGAAGGAAAGGCGCCCGAGGTTTTCGAACTCAAAATCGCCCCTCTTGCAAAAGAGGAGTCTGTGGCGGCGGCCATTGGTTCGGCGCGGTCGGTTGTGTTCTCGGTGAATCGCTCGCAGATTGAGTCGGTATCAAAACCGCTCTCGGAGCTTCGTGACCTTGGTTATCCGTTTAAGTTCGAGGCGGCGGAGATCGCGATGATCGAACTCGAACGACCGCCAAGGCGTGATGCCCTGCCTGGTCTTAAGATCGATGGAGAAAAGTGGGTTGTCGATCCGAAGCTCGCCAAGCGCGGTGAAAAGGACTTTTCGGGTCGAGAGGTTTCTCAAGAGAGTGTCGAAAAGTTTCTTTCGGAACTCGGGCGAATTCGGGCCTTGAGAGTTGCGGAGACCGGCACGACTGTCCCTGGTTTTGGCAAGAAGCCCGATGAGAAGGGGTTTCGTGTGAAGCTTAAGGCTCGCGATGGTCGAGTTTGGACAGACCTGCTTTTTGTTGAAGGCGGGGAAAAGGCGGCCGGCCAGTTTTTTGCGACGTCGTCAACGACTCCGGGTGCGGTATTTCTGGTCGAGAAGTCTTTCGTGGAAGCGGTTCCTATGGAACTATTGAAGCCAGAGAACTCGGCTAGTCTTTCCGTGCCAGCGGCCGATGAGAAGGGAAGTCCTTGAGTCAAACCATCACGTTTCAATCTCCCACGCGCGTGGACTTAGCGGGCGGCACGCTTGATTGCTGGCCGCTTTATCTTTTTTTAGACAACCCGCTGACGGTGAACGTCGCAATCGACATCTTCACGACCGCGAGTCTCACACCTAGGCCCGATGCGCAGGTGAAACTCATCACACGTGACCTTGGCAAAGAAAAAACCTACGCCAATCTCGCGGCGGCATTGAGCGATTCGGAACCGGCGTTTGATCTGGTGCGTGTGCACCTTGATTATTGGAAGTCGGAAATCGGCGAGAAGGGTTTCGAATTGAGCACGGCTTCGGATTCGCCGGTTGGCGGCGGTCTTGGCGGAAGCTCTTCGCTTTGCATTTCGCTTCTTAAAGCCTTCCAAAAATGGTTGGGAAGCACGATGAAAGAGGCGGATGTCGTTCGTCTGGCTTCGCATCTGGAAGCGCGGATTTTGTTGAAGCCCACTGGTACGCAAGACTATTTCCCACCGCTAGAAGGCGGCCTTTGTTATATCACCTACGGTGCCGAGGGGCCGGTGTGCACGCGTGCGCCAATCACCAAAGAGATCTTCGAGGATCGCTTTGTGTTGGTGTACACGGGACGAAGCCATCATAGCGGCATCAATAACTGGCAAGTGATTAAAGACTGGTTGGATGGCGACGAGCGCACACGGCAAGCCATGAGCGATCTCGCCGTGATCTCTAAAGACCTCGGCGCGGCTCTTAAAAACAAACAGTTCGACTCTCTCCCAGGTCTTTTTGAGCGTGAGTACGAAGCACGCACGCGGCTTTCCGAAGGGTTTTCGAGCCCGGAGATTCGGCGTTTGCACGAGCTGGCGAAGGAATTTGGTGCGCAGGCGAAGATCTGCGGTGCCGGCGGTGGCGGATGCGTGCTGATTTGGTCGCATGATCGTCGCGCCAGCGAAGTGCGTTTGGCTTGTGAGAAGGCGGGTTTCAAGGTCTTGAGTGCAAAACCTTGGAGCCCGGCGAATGGCTAAGTCGACCCGAGGTCTCACGGTTCATCGTTTTGCGGGAGTGGCGCTTGGCGGAGGGAAGACGGATCGCACGGCTGTCGCGGTCTTGGAGTACTATCCCGAAAAACGACGGGTTTTTCTTCGCATGGTTCGTGACCGAATCAAAGGAGAGGCGGGTGTTTCGAGCGATCAGGCTCTGGTCGATCTTCTGACTCTGGAAGAGCCGGGTTTGGAGGCGATCGCATTTGATGCCCCCTTGCAGCTTCCCAAATGCATTCGCTGTGATCTTGTCTGTCCGGGTTTTGAATCTTGTCGTTTGCCGGAGATTCGTTGGCTTTGGGGTGAGCACACGTCGCGTGAAAGTCGCAAACGCCCGAATAAGGTGTTTACACCCTATACCGAACGTTGCGCGGAAGTTCACATCGCCAACCATGTTTCGCTTTCTTTGGAAGAAGCATTTCACCCGCCGCATGCTTTGGGTTCAAATGCCGCCCCTTTAGCTGCGCGTGCGCACTACCTTCTTCGTCGAATCACCGGAAAAGAAGAGCCCCGCATCGGGACGACCTTAAAGGGCACGGTCAAAAGTACGGGGAAGACGGCAAAGACTGCGGCGAAGGCGACAAGGACCGTTTCGCGCTCAAAGCGAGTGTCAGTGCATCCACGCTTCCTTGAAGTATTCCCGAAGCTTTCTGTCTGGCAGATCGGCCGCGATCTTCGTATGCCAAAGAGCTATTTGCGATTTCATCGCCACGCTGTCGACAGTGATGAGGCTCGTTTGTACTTTATCAAGACGCTGATCGAGCGTGAGATCGCATTTGTCTATCAGCAAGATCTTAAGGCACTCGTGGACAACCCTCAGGCGTTCGACGCTTTTATCAGCGCGATGACGGCCTATCTTGAATACCGAGGGCAGACGGCTCCTCGCCCTGCAGGTTTTCCGTCAGAAGAAATCTGGATCACCTATCCCCAAGACAAAATCGACTGGGGTGTTTGACGTCTGAGATACGGCCTCTCATACGGAACGCTTTTTTTTAACCTGTCTTCGTCTTTTTTCGATGCGTAAAATCTCGACGTTCTTTCTAAATTTCCCATTGGGATAGAGAAAAGCAGTCGGGTGTACATCAAGTGCCGCCGCAAAGATTTCCGCGTAGTGCTGGCTCATGTCGATACGGCCATTTTCGATTGCGCTAAGATTACTTTCGCGGATTCCTGTAATAGACTCCATATCCTTTAGCGTAAAGCCTTCTCTCTTCCTAAAGGCTCTGAGCATGTCGCCGGGCTCAGCGTCCTCCGCCACAAGTTCATTTAGCAGTTTTCCAAAGCTACCGGCCATTTTTTCTCCGTTATCGATAGTCGTGATTCGGGCTCACTCTAACGACCATCACAAAAAGTTTCAGATCTTCGGTGCGGTAGATTAACCTGCCTGAGAAAGAGAAGGAGATTGCCCGGTGATCCTTCCATCGCCCTCTCGTGAGTTCGTGGTCGCGCCAGTCTCGGTTGGCTTGGGCGTAAGAGAGCCCTCTCGACTCAACTTCGCTCACCCAACGCTTGAGAACCTTAATGTCATCTCGACTTAGAATTCCAATATCCAGAGCCTCGACAATTTCATTTGCGACATTGGTATCGTAGCGTACCTCCCACTTTTCCCGAGGCATTCCTGATCCGACCTTTTCTCATGGTAAGTTATATTTTTATATAAGTCAACCGGCGTCCACTAGACATGTAAGTCAAAGAGGAAATCGAAACAAGTTCGAGGGTTTTATTCACAGCTAGTGACCGAAATCCGGACCACGCGGGCCTGATCTCGCAACGCCACGTGCAAACAAAATCGCGGTGAGAGACTAGTAATAATACAACAGGCGAAGGTCGCTGCGGTGGATGTCGGAGCCGGCGGCTTCGGCGCTTGCGCGTAGACTAAGCTCCTTGGCGAGGCTTAGATTTAGGCCGAGGGAGTGTCGGCGAAACTCGTGTTCGCGACCTTTGAAGTCATAGCGGAAAAATGTTTCGGCCATCAGCGCGACGCGCCCATAGTTCCAGCGCACGGAAATGCCAGGCCCCGCACCGACGCGAAGCTTTTCGTCGATAAATTTTGGACTCGTCAGGGCCGCCATTCTTAGCCACATGGTGAGATCAAGATGCGACCAGAGTGTCATGGTAGGGCCGGTGCCACCGCTGAGTTCGGTCCAACCACAAACGTCGACACAATCGTTTTCAACACCGCGGTTGTAAGCAAACTTCAGACGCCACGAGGAGCCACTGGTGAACGCATCGACGGGTGCAAGTGAGATCACCTCGTAAAGCGTAGCGTGGTCGAGATCAAATTTTCCGCGACCATCGGTCTTTGATTCGGGAGTCCACAGAACTCCGAAATGCCCCATCGTGATTTGCGCGGTCGGCGGGTAGCCAAGCTTTGGATCGAGAAGATCGTGAAGGGCCAGCTTGAAGTCCAAGAGGTAGCTCTTTTCGCCCGAAAAGTCGCGGTATCCGAAGCCAAGTCGCCTCGAGCCCTGAGCGCTGTGCGGAGCTTCGCTCCAGGGCGGTTCGGGATTAAGAGGGCTAGAGAGTCCGCCGGTTTCCGCGCGCTTTATGAGGATTTGCTTTTTGAAATCGTACTTGGCTTCTTTGCGAAGGATCTCTTTTGGGTAGCGATAGTCGAGATAGTCGATAGCCGCATCAAGCGCTTTTCGCTGGCCATCGACACTGAGGTCACTCGTTAGCAGTTCCAACGATTCGTTTTTGGCAAACCGGCGCAGCGCTTGTTTTTCAGCACTGTCTAGGCGTCGGTAGCGGTTTTCAAACGTCGAACGAACGGATGGACGAAAGTGAATACGGGTGACGAGGTCTTTTTGCTCGTAGAGAGTCTGTACGGTGTCGGCCGGCATCACATGCGCTTTCAACACGTCGGTGAGATGCAAGCTTGGTCTTGCGACTTCCAGGATCGAGAGGATGCGATACGAGCAGTTTTCTTTAAAGTAGTGGTAGTTGAAACTCGCATCGAGGAGTTCCCAGATATAGGCGACGGCCATGGCGACTTCTTCTGGCGAGAAGTTTAAATCGTACTCCCAAAGATCGCGCGATTCGAAATCGTTGTACTCGCGCACTTTGTAATAATACGGGTTGATATCAAACGAGCCCGGCATAAGACCCGAAACACCCAAGAACGAGTAGACGAAGGGGTTATCGGAGACTTTCATCGCGGCGTAGCCAACACCGTAGTCTGACAGTTCGTAGCGTTCGCCGTCTTTGGCGGAAGGCGCTTTGTTGATTCTTAAAAACGTATGGCCAAACGCCGACGCGGGGTTATTCAGGTAATATGAGGAGAAGACATAGGTGAGTGATTGGGGCTGCAAGATTTCGACGAAGCGGTCAAAACGCTCGCAAGCCGGTGACGGAAATTTCACGCCAAGCGTTTTCTCGAGCCATAGTTTTCGGGCGGGAAACACGCATGCCACGGGATCTTCAAATTTCTCATCGCGTGAGCGAACTTTGCGTGTGCTTTTAGAGAGTTCTTCGATGGTGGTGAGAAGCTCCGCTTCGGGGTCGCGCGCGCCATCGGTACTCAAGAAAAACTTTGGAGACTTTGCGGGACTTTCGAAGCCGCCAAAAAACCGGGGCTGATACTGAAGCAAGAGATGCCAGGCGCGACTCATGTGGAGTTTTTCCACGCGGGCTTTTTCGATTAGCTTCGCGCTTTCGATGGCGTCGTCTGAAGAGGCCCCTGAAGAGGCGCCTGAAGCGTCGGCCGATGCGTCGACCGATGCGTCGACGGTGGCCGAGTGGCCGGCTAGAAAAACAAAAAGCCCCACACATGTGAGGCTTTTTGTCAGATTTCGGAGCGAAATCAGCCTTGGCAAGATTGCGCCAAAACTTGGATTTGTTCAGACGAGTCTGCGCCTTCGGCGTAGATCGACTTGAAGTTTTGTTGAAGAGTCGCGCCGAACGATGCTTGGCAGCCCAACATGTTGTTGAGAGTTGCAAGGGTTTCGCCTTGGCCACGAGCGATGTCGTTTTCAAGGGCAACCGCGTTCGACTTGATGAACGAATCGACTTCCGCTTTTGCGAAAAGACCTTTTCCGCAGTTTGAAGTACCAGTAGTGATACCGAAAGTTTGAACGCCTGTTCCGTTCAAAGTCGCGGCAACGATCTGCATCGCGCCTTCTTCTTTACCGAAAACGAGTGAACCGAGACCGCAACCTGCAACGCCGTAAACGCCGTTACCTTTGAGACCGCTTTGTGCGTTCGCAGTTGCTGCGAAGCCGAAAGACATGAAACCCAACGCGGCGAGAACCAATACTTGTTTCTTCATGATGAACCTTTGTTTCTTCCTTAAGACGTCATTGTCCCTAAGGGTGTAGGAAAACTATGAAAAACTGTGGCCTCAAAATCAAGTCTCTGGTCGATTGTCTGGCCGTGTTTTCTCTTGTTCTGCTTAAAAACTATGAAACAATAAAGACGTGATTCGCTCATTTTCTGTGCTTGTGATCGGCGTTCTCGCGACCAGTCTGGCTGGCGGTTTCGCTCATGGTCAAAATGCTTCAAATAAAACTCTGGCTGCGAGTCCGACTCAAGGAGTGCCGGCCTTCACGCGGTTTGCTGTTTTCCCGGTCGAGTTTCAAGGGGAACGAGGAACTCGCATCGACAAAGCGACTGCTGATAAATTGGATGAGACTTGGTGGCAGGTTCGCGAAGAACTGGCCGATACCGGGCGTTTTCTCGTGGCGACAAAAGCTTTTTTACAAAAAGCGGATGTGTTTTCTCCTCGTGGTTTGTTGAGCACGGCGGACGCGGTGATCTTGGGTCGATACGTCGAAGCGGACGCGATTATGACGCTTAGGCTGGAAATCCGTGAGCTGAGTCTTCATGTCTGGGATGCTTCGGACGGTAGTCTTGCCTGGAAGTCACAGGTCGAGCTTCATCCGTCGATTCTCATTCGCGATCAGGTTGCGAAAGTCGCCAGGAGTATGGTGCGCGAGTTCGTGGCCGCGATTCCTTATCACGGCGTGACGCTTAAGGACCAGCTTGCGCGCGCCGCTGTTTTTGAGGACGGCGGAAAAAAGTTTGCTCGCGTTCAGGTGGGAGGGAATACCGACGGATCAGCAACGCCCACCGCCATTGTTCCAGGACAGGATGTGCAGTGGATTCAGTTGCAAAAGTCCGGACTCGAGCCGCTTTTTCAAGGGGGCGCCAAGCCGGTGGTGAAGGCCGAAGGGACGATCCGTGAGGTGACGGACCGTGTAGCAAAGGTCGAAATCCGACGCGCCTTGGATATGACAGCGATTCGCGACGGAGCTTTGCTGGTTGTTCCGGCAGAAGCCGAGCGTCTGCAAAAACAAGCAAGCTTAAAGGGTGCTACGGAAAAAACCGGTGTGGACTCGGCCGTCGTGACCTTGCTTGCTACGGGAGAAAAAGGTGGCGCTTTGGAGCCCGAGGGACGCCGCACCGAACGGGAGCGCGACGAAACCGGGGCTTTGGCGACCACGCTTTCTATTCTCGGAAGCCTTGCCGTCATCCTACTTCTTGCGTTCTAATGAGGCGTGGCCGAGTGGGAATACCGTTCCGAAATTGAGGGCGACGTCGCTTTTTTCCGTTATGCGGGAGAAAATCTTGAGCGTGCGTTCTCGGAAGTCTACGTCTGGGATCTTGATAAAACCTACCTCGACACGAGTTGGGCGTCGCTTTCGGAACTCTGGCGAACGGCTCTCGAAAAGGCCTTTCAGAAAAAAAACATCCCGGGCACGGCGACACTTGTGCGAGCTCTTCGTGCGGGCTGGGAAGACAAACGTGGTCAGTTGGCTTTTCCGATTTACTTCATCACGGCAAGTCCGCCGCAGATGGAAGAAAAGATCACGCAGAAGCTGACGCTGGACGATATCAAACCGCTTGGCGCTTTCTACAAAGATAACCTTCGCAATTGGAAACCTTCTCGCTGGTGGCGTCTCACGAAGCAGGTTGGATTCAAGGTCCAATCGCTTTTGCAACTGCGCACTCGTCTCAAAGAAGATGTGCGGCAAGTTTTGTGGGGCGACGATTCGGAGAGCGATGCGATCATCTATTCGCTATACTCGGACATCTGCGCGCGCCGTTGGACGGAAAAGCAATTGATCGACATTCTTTCGAAACTGCATGTCATCGGTGAACAGACCGAAACGATTTTGGATTTGCAGGATCAGATTCCGGTTCACGATCCGGTGGAGAAAATCTATATCAATCTCGCGACGGATACCGACCCTGAGTATTATTTGAAATTTGGTCGTCGCTGTGTGCCCACGATCAACTCGCTACAGGCGTCACTGGATCTCTTTCAAGATGGTCGCTTGAGCGCGGCGCGGGTTCTTGAAGTGGCTCGCGACATGCGCGAGAACTACGGCATCACGCGAGCGGAAATGGAAGCAAGCGTCGACGGTCTGGTGCGAAGACAAGTTCTGGGCCTCACAGCCGTGCAGGCGATTTTGCCGGAGCTTGCCGCGCATGATTTTGTTTCCAGAGATTTCAAGACCTCTGTCGAGCCTCGGCCAGTTGGTGAGTCGCAAGATGGCCGAGTGTACCGTCTTGAGGGCACGCACGAGCCATGGATTCCCGATGGCATCGACTATCTTCACGAATCGCGTTGATCACAGTTTGGTTTGCGCCATGTGTTAGGGGTTCGCAATAGAGCCGAACTATTGAACGATCTGTTTTATCGATTTCACGAAACGTCCTTCCTTGGCGAAAGTCATTGAGACCGTGGCGAGAACGTGAGCGATAACGCAAAACGTGTCGCAACAACCATCCACCTTCAACAAGACAACAGGAGACTTTAGCTAATGGCAAAAACAAGCTTACGTCGATATCCAATGTTGGTCTGCGCGCTGTCCTTTATCGGGACTGCTGCGTTGACGACATCCAATTCGGCAAACGCCACGCCTCCAGGCATGCTCGGCAAACAACAGGTCACTCTTTCAGCCAATCAATTCTGGTGGCCAGAGCGTCTGGATCTGTCTCCGCTTCGGCAGCACGCGATGGATTCAAACCCGATGGGCTCGAACTACAAATACGCGGAAGAGTTTAAAAAGCTTGATATCAAGGCTGTTAAAAAAGACATCGAAGCTTTGATGAGAAATTCGCAAGAGTGGTGGCCAGCGGATTGGGGGCACTACGGTCCGTTCTTCATCCGTATGGCGTGGCATGGCGCCGGTACTTATCGCACGCTCGACGGTCGCGGTGGTGCGGCCGGTGGGCAACAGCGCTTTGAGCCTCTCAATAGCTGGCCCGACAACGTGAACCTCGACAAAGCTCGTCGCTTGCTTTGGCCGGTTAAGAAAAAATACGGTGCGAAAATTTCTTGGGCGGACCTGATGGTTCTCACAGGAAACGTCGCTCTTGAATCGATGGGTTTTAAAACCTTCGGCTTCGCAGGTGGTCGTACCGATGATTGGGAAGCGGATGTCGTTTACTGGGGCGCTGAGAAGAAGTGGTTGGAAAACAAAGAGCGCTACAAAACCGACAAGAAGTTAGAGAGTCCGCTTGCGGCTGTTCAAATGGGTCTCATCTACGTGAACCCAGAAGGACCAAACGGAAATCCAGATCCACTTGCGGCGGCAAAAGATATTCGTGAAACATTCGGTCGCATGGCGATGAATGACGAAGAAACTGTTGCGCTGATCGCTGGCGGTCACACGTTCGGAAAAGCACACGGCGCTCACAAGCCTGACAAATGTGTCGGTCCAGACCCAGCGGCTTCGGGAGTCGAGGAGCAAGGCTTTGGCTGGAAAAACAAGTGTGGCGATGGGCATGGCAAGGACACGGTCACAAGTGGTCTTGAGGGTGCATGGTCGGCAACTCCGACTCAGTGGACGACGCAGTATCTTGATAACCTCTACAATTTCGAATGGGTGAAAACGAAGAGCCCGGCCGGAGCGACTCAGTGGGTGCCCAAAGGCGGAGCCGCGAAGGATCTCGTTCCCGACGCGCACGTCGCGAACAAGCGCCATGCTCCGATCATGTTCACAACGGACATCGCCCTGAAGGAAGATCCGGAGTATCGCAAAATCACGACACGTTTCCGTGCGAACCCGAAAGAGTTCGAACTCGCGTTTGCAAAAGCGTGGTTCAAGCTCACGCATCGTGACATGGGACCGCGCGCTCGTTACATCGGCGCCGAAGCTCCTAGCGAAACTTTGATCTGGCAAGATCCAGTTCCCGCTGGCGCAAAACTTAGCGGCGGCGATGTCGCGGCCTTGAAGAGCGCGATTGCGAAATCGGGTCTTTCGACGTCGGAACTTGTAAGAACGGCGTGGGCGGCGGCTGCAAGTTACCGTGCGACGGATATGCGCGGTGGTGCAAACGGTGCACGCCTTCGTCTTGCTCCGCAAAAAGACTGGGCGGTGAACGACCCTGCTGAAACGGCGAAAGTCCTTGCGCGCCTCGAGCAAGTTCAAAAGGACTTTGGTAAGCGCGGCAAAAAAGCTTCGCTCGCAGACATCATCGTTCTTGGTGGTGTGGTTGGTATCGAGCAGGCGGCTAAAGCTGCCGGAGTGAAAGTGAACGTCGCGTTCACTGCCGGCCGTGGCGATGCTTCGCAAGAGCAGACCGACGTGGCGTCGTTTGCGGTTCTCGAACCCAAGGCGGATGCGTTCCGTAACTACTTCAGCCACGAAAACTATCTGCCGCCAGCGGAAGCGTTGGTGGATCGTGCCTCCATGCTGAACCTCACGGTTCCAGAGATGACGGCGCTTGTTGGTGGTTTACGTGTTCTCGGAGCGAACGCGGGAGCATCGAAGCACGGTGTCTTCACGGCAAAGGTTGGTGTTCTCTCCAACGACTTCTTCGTGAACCTTCTCGACATGTCCACGAAGTGGCAGAAATCGAAATCCGAAGGTCTCTACGAGGGTGTTGATCGTAAAACAGGTGCCGTAAAGTGGACGGCAACACCTGTGGACCTCATCTTCGGGTCGCATTCGGAACTTCGCGCTATCGCGGAAGTGTACGCGGCCGACGATGGTAAACAGAAGTTCGCGCAAGACTTCGTTTCCGCATGGAACAAAGTCATGATGCTCGACCGTTTCGATGTGAAGCGCTAACGCGTGACCTCGATAGTCGAGCAATGAACAGTCGAGCAATGAGTTGATCGCTCCGTGGGTCAACGATCGCTAAATAAAAAACCTCGGCTCAAAAGGCCGAGGTTTTTCTTTTTTAGCGAATTCGTCATTTCTCGGTCGGGTAGTTTTTTGGAGTGGGTGGTTTCGTCAAATAGCCGCGCTCGAGCCAGATAACGAACTCATCGCCTTTTTGGTTTTTCACAACTCCCGAAATCCCTTTTTGAATCTTCAATGAAACCGGGTGAATCAACTGAGCCTCGCGATCTTTTGCGAGGTTGTAGTCGCGAGTGTAAAGCGTGCTTTCCCAAACAAGTTCGCCGTTGTCGATGGCGTTGGCGGAGACCGAGTACGAGTAACCGCACATTTTTATGACGGAATTCAAAGTCGTCGGAACTTTAGCTTCTTCCGGGGTCGCCGGCGGGCATGGACGTTCGCGCATTGTGATCGAGTATTGAACATTGCCTTTTTTAACGGGCGCTACGAGGTTCTTCTTTTTCAAGGCGGCGTCGGAAGCCGCGGCGGTTGTCGAAAGCAGCGCAATCAAGAGCATGGCGGTGGAAGTCAGAACGTTTCTCATGTCAGTCACCTCTTACAAGAAGGATGACTTATTCAAGAACGATTGGGAACTCGGCAACCGGAATTGTCGCACCTTGGAAGGGCCGAAAGCGAATACGGCCCAAAGCCTCGACCACGCAGCGGTCAAAGAGCTCGTCTTGAAACGGCGAACGAATCACTGAGGAGTCTTCGACTTTGCCACTCGCGAGAATTTTAAACGAAACAAGCACTTCGCCACGAGGGAGTTCGCCCGCCGTGCGCTCGGCGCCGTCCGGAGTCTGCGTGTCCGAAGTCGTGGCGGCTTCGCTCATCCGGTTCACCATCGAAACATAACACTTCTGAAACCCACCGGCCTGGGCTTTCATCTGAGACCGAATGTCGTCGTTGGTGAGTGTCGAGCGCAAGAGGCTTGATTCCTCTCGAGCCTCGTCTTTCGCGCTCTCATTGGTCTGATTCGTGGCTTTGCTTTTTGGATCAAGCGTTGGAAGCTCTGTGGAGGGCATCGTCGCAAGCTCGGATTCTTTTTCAGCCTCCATTTTTTCGACGATTTCGGCATTGGAGTTTTCTTGCTCGGAGAGTTCCTCATTGGCAGTGCCACTGGTCACGCCGCCGGCCGCGGCTTCGTCAGTCACTGGAATCAGAGGGACTTTGCGGGCAATCGATCCACCTTTGTAGTCGATAGGCACTCCGTTTTGCGAGATCGTGAAGGTCTCGCTGGTTCCGGGATTGAGTACCGTGAACTCGCCGGCGATCAGAGTGGCGTGAACGGTGCCTTCTTGAGTGGGATCGAGTTCGGCCACCAGTCGCGAGTTGGCGAGCAGGCGAAGTGTCGGACCGGATTGAAACTCGATAACTGCGGCCGAGGCTGCTTGCGTTTGAATCAGGGCCTCGGCGACAAGTGGCTGTACGACGGCCGGGTAAAACTGCGTTCCACGCGGTGGGCGAATTTCAACTTGGCCTTCGACCGATTGAATCTGACCGATGATCGCCCCAGTCATTTCCGGAGCGCTGGCAAGATCCGCTTGCTGGGAGTCGGAACCACCGAAGCCACTTAAGTGTAAAAGTCCGGCTTGCGAGAGAATCAACGCAATCGCCGCCATCGCCCCGATCGAGGCGATGATCGCAATCAAACGTCGATCATTGGGCGGTTCAGTTTGCGGCCCTGGGTGCTGCGGTTGGCTCGTGGTTGAACTTTCGTCCTCGAGCTGAGAGGTCACTTCGTTTTCGACTCCGGAGCTGTCGCATCGGCAGGCGCCGTTGTTCCCGGAACAGCAGGTGTTGTCGCGTTCGGGTCAGCCGGAGCCGAGATAGGGGCTTTTGCTCCCGCATCTTGAAGATTTTCGAAAACCGAGCCCGAACCAGCTTCACGACGAGACATCATCGTGAGTAGCAAGCAGCAGACGCCAAATACGATCGCCGAGTAGCGAGTGAGTTTTTGTAGGAGAGTTGCTCCGCCAGTTGCGCCAACGACTGTGTTCGAGCCTGTTCCGCCGAACATCGCACTTCCGCCCGACGCTTTTGGATCTTGCAAGAGAACGAGAGCGATCAAGAGCAAGCAGGAGATAATCTGAACGACGAGGATCAATGTCATCATGGGTGCAAAATCCCTTATTGATTGAGCAAGGTTACGTTAGCCCCATGGTTATAGTTCTGAACCGACCGGAACGTCCAACGTTTTTCTCGCCGCGTCACGCGTCGGAGAGTTTTTCAGGAGGCGGCGCGGACGAAGGCCGGCTGACGGGCGATGACGGTGCCTATGACGTGGGCGGTGAGCTGGGCAAAGCGGATTTCAAAGTCCGAGAGGGACTTTTTGGTTTCCGGAAGGCGCACGCTTAAGACGCCCCACATTTCCGACCCCAGGCGAATCGGGCAGACGACAATGGCGTTAAACGAGATCGACTTATGGAGGTTGGCGATCGCGGCCATCGTGGGATCGCCTTTGAGATTATCAAGGGCCAATGTCTTTTCGGATCGTAGGACGAAGATCACTTCCGGGTATTTTTCGAGGTCGATCATGAGGCCATCGATATCGCGTTTGTCGTGCGACGCTCGCACAAGCCCCTTTGTGGCGCTGCCGCCGGTCTCTGCGATGTGTGCCTCGATCACGGAAACACGAACCGCGTCGGTGGCCAGACTGAGCATTCCGACGAGGTTGTAGAGGGCTTCGGGCTGAGGTGCGAGTTTTAAACCCTCTCGAAGCAGGAGTTCGGTCAAATGCATGTAGTAAAGAGCTTGGCCCGTATCCGAACGGTCGCCGACATCGGATTCGAGGATCTGGCGTTTCACCTGGAGATGAAGAATGAGACGAGCTAGGACGTCTTCTGGTTTTACGGGCTTGACGAGATAGTCGACGGCTCCGGCCTTCAGGCATTCTTTCACATTGAACTGTGAGTTGTGCGACGACATGACAAAGACGCGCGCGCGGCCATTGGAAACCTTGTCGTCTCCGAGGAGGCCTTCAAGTTTCATGGTCTTCAAAAAGCCGATCGCGTGCAGATCCGAAAGCATCATGTCGTAGAGGACGAAGTCGGGCTTGAAGCTACGCACGAGTTCAAGTGCCGCCGTGCCTGTCGGAGCGACTCGCACCTGAAAACCGCGCTCTTCGAGATAGTCTTTCAAGCGATCGGAAACGAAGCTCGATTCCTCGGCAAGCAAAACGCGGGTTGTACTGGGAAGGGGCGTACGGCCAACCATGCCGTTTTTATCGGCAAATACTGAGTGAAATCGAAGGCCAGAAGCTTGTTCTGGGTAGCCGGGGCTTTGCGTTATGACGCCTGACCGGCGCTGGGCTAAGGTCCGTCGCATGGCTGGAAAGTTTATCTCGTTTGAAGGTTTGGATGGCTCTGGAAAGAGCACTCTCATTGCGGGAGTTCGTCAGGCTTTTGAAAGAGCCCAGTCGGAGGTCGTGGTCACGCGCGAGCCGGGTGGAACACCTCTAGCGGAAGAGATCCGTCGTTTGATTCTGAAAACCGACGGCGAGTCGCCGGTTTCGGCAACCGAAATTCTTCTCTACGAAGCAAGCCGTGCTCAGCATGTGGCAAAAGTGATCGCACCTGCTTTGGCTAGCGATAAAACCGTGCTTTGTGATCGCTTCAGCGAATCGACCGTGGCGTTTCAGTGTTTTGCTCGCGGAATTTCGCGCACCGAAGTGGACAGCCTCAATCGCTACGCCGAGCAAGGTGTGCGGCCCGAGCTTGTGGTTCTTCTGGACCTCACGGTCGAAGAAAGTCGCCGTCGGCAAAAAGGGCGTGAGGCCCAAGCCGGAAGTGCGCAGGCGGATCGCATCGAGCGCGAAGCCGACGACTTTCATCAACGTGTACGAAACGGTTTCTTGGCACAGGCGAAAGAGGAGCCGTCTCGTTGGTTTGTTCTCGATGCGGGGTTGGATGCCGCGACCTTGCTAGAACGCACACTTTCGGAACTTCGCCGCCGCGGTTGGCTGGGAGCTTAAAGTGGCGAAAGCGAGCATCGAAAAGCCTAGCTTGGAAAAATCTGGTCTAGATGCGAGTGCGGCCGGCAAACGCCGCCCGATTGGGCACGAAGACGTTCGAAAGCGCTTAAGCGCTATGAAAGAGCGTTTCCCGCCGTCTTTGATTTTCGCAGGCCCTCCCGGCATCGGAAAAAAACTCGTCGCTTTGGAAATCGCGCGCGAACTTACGGGCGATCATCGGGGGCTCGACCTCACTCAAGCCGTATCTCAAACAGATAGCATCTATTTCATTCAGCCAGACGGCGCGAACATCAAGATCGAGCAAGCCCGCGAAGCGATGCATTTTTTGAGTCTCGGGAGAGAGGGGCGAAAGCTTGTTTTCATCTTTGATGAGGCGCAAGCCCTTGGACCTCAAGCGGCCAATGCACTTTTGAAGTCGATCGAAGAACCACCTCCTGGCGTGCACTTTATTTTTCTTGTTCCGAGTAGCTCGATGCTGCTCTCAACGATTCGCTCGCGCTCGCAGGTTGTGCGCTTTGCACCGCTTTCTAGTGACGAAGTCGTGCGCGTTGTTGGGGATGTCGAACCATCTTTAAAGTTAGAGCCCTGGCTTTTGGAAATGAGTATGGGGTCCCCAGGTGCCGCACTCGAACTGGCACGTGGCCAAGGCGACGGTGACGGCGGTGAGATCGGCGCTATTCAAGACTCGCTTTCGACGTGGCTTCAAGCGTTTGATAAGCGCGAGCCCGAGAGCGAACGACTTCGGGCCCTCGGGGGCTTAAAGGAAAGTTTAAAAGAGCGTGATCACCATCAGCTCGCGTTTCGGATGCTCGGGCGAAAGCTTGGTGAGGCCTGGCGCACGCAAGCTCAAAGCTCGGTCGCGGGTGCGGGGCTAGGAGCTGGTGGCTCGACACGCGGGGCGATTCCGAAATGGCTTCGCGATCTCGAATTCGAGCGCCTAGAAAAACTAACGGACCTCGCTTTGGAGTCCGAAGCAGACCTCGCCAGAAACGTCGACCGACAGCTCTTGTGGGAGCAGATGTCGTCACGAATCGTGGCGCTTCTTAGGGCTCCGTGATAGTATAGGTTTATGTCTGATTCTCGTCCCAAATTCATCGATGTCCACGTTCACCTCGACAAGCTTAAAACGCCGTTTCCCGAAGCATTGGAAGCGGCAAAGCTCATGGGCGTGGATCGCGTGATCACAATCGGGACAGAGCCTGCGGATCACCCCGTGGTGCTCGAATACTCGCAAAAACTTTTCCCTGAAGTCGCTTGCACGCTTGGTGTTCACCCGCACGAGGCCGGCGTGTGGAACGAAGGTGTGAACGATTGGATTCGCGAACAGGTGAAGCACAAAGACCCGATGCATTCGCGCGGGATTGTGGCGGTCGGCGAGATCGGTCTTGATTACTACTACAACAATTGTCCAAAGGAAGAGCAGCTGCAGGCGTTTCGCAGGCAGATGGATTTAGCCGAAGAGCTTGGGCTTCCGGTTGAGATTCACACGCGCGATGCGGATCAAGATTGCGCCATGGTTCTTAAAGAATACAAAGGCCGCGTGCAGGGGCTTTTGCACTGCTTTACGTCCTCTAAGGAATTGGCCGCTGATGCTCTGGATTGCGGTTTTGATATCTCGATCAGTGGAGTGGTGACGTTTAAAAACGCCGATTCGCTTCGCGAAGTCGTGCGCTTTGTTCCGCTGGATCGTATCCACGTCGAAACCGATGCGCCCTTCTTGGCGCCGGTCCCGCAACGCGGAAAATCCAATCTCCCGGAATTTGTCGTGCACACGGCAGACGTTGTAGCGAGCCTCAAAGGTGTTTCTGTTCAAGCGCTTTCGGAGGCGACACGCGCCAATGCCAAGCGTCTTTTCCCCAAGCTCCAATTCTAACGATTGGCCGAGTCGGCAAGCTTTTTAGCTATGGCGACGCTATCAAACTGGCAGGCGCCGCCCAGGTAAGTTCCCATCCAGCGAAGAGCCGGGGGCGAAAAGTCTTCGGCGATGTGAATCTGGTTGTTGGCGGAAAGCCGGAGCGAGTTTCCCATTGCTTCAGGTGCCGTGAGCTCGCGCGTGGTGAGCGAGAAAAACTTCTTTGCCATCGGGCCGATGGATTTCACTTCCACGCTGTAACCGCCGCCACTTTGCGCGACTTCAATTTGGTTACGCTCCAGAATAAACGACGTCGCGGCTTTGTTTGAAGCGTCGGTCATGGTGAGCAGGTAGCTCTCCCGGTTTTCCTTGATTTCGATCATGGGGGCCGGGCGCCCGAACTTGTTCTGCGAACCGCTACAGCTGAGCAGAGTCGACTGGGCATGTGCGAGGTTGGGAAGTAGCAATGCTGCGATCAGGATAGGGTATTTCATGGGTCAGGGCCTCTTTCATGAAGGGTGTTGTGCAGCCGGCGTACCTCGGCGGTTTAGCGCCTGGCCGCGCAATACCTGCGAGGGCAAGGTGGAGATCGTTTTTGGAACCAGACCATTTCTTCATGGATATGCCGCTTTATGGCTCTTGACGCATTGAGCTGAGTCGGGGTTTCCGTGCCGATTCGCGGGTCGGTTTTTGGCGGTCGGTTTTGCTGTGGAATTGACCAGTGTTTAAGGCGTCAGGACCCGCAGTTCGCTACTTGCCGCTGAACTCAGTCAGGCGTATGGTCCAAGCGCAAATCAAATTGGCTTCCGTAGGAAAGGTCGGGCTTCATGGCAAAAGTTCGTGTTGGTATCAATGGTTTTGGTCGTATCGGTCGTGTGCTCTTGCGTGCGGGGTTTGAGAACATCGAATTTGTTGGGATCAACGATCTTGGTAGCCCACAACAAGCCGCTCACCTTTTGAAGTACGACTCGACTCACGGAATCTTCGGTGCCGATGTGAAGCTTGAAGGCGAAGGCGCTACTTCAGCCCTTGTCGTGAACGGAAAGAAGATCCCACTTTCTGCATCAAAAGATCCTTCGCAAATTCCTTGGAAAGCCTGGGGCGCAGACATCGTCATCGACTGCACAGGTGTCTTTAACGACAAACGCGAAGAGCTTTTAAAGCACATCGCAGGCGGAGCCAAAAAGATCATCGCGTCAGCTCCGGCGAAAGCGGCGGATGCGACGATCGTTTTTGGAATCAACGATGGCACTTACGATCCGGCGAAACACCAAATCGTTTCCAACGCTTCGTGCACGACAAACTGCTTGGCTCCGATCGCAAAAGTTTTGAACGAAACTTTCGGTATCGAGCGCGGCCTCATGACAACGATCCACGCTTTCACCAATGACCAAATGGTATTGGATGCTGGCCACAAAGATCTTCGTCGCGCACGCACGGCTTCGGCTTCGATGATCCCTACAACGACAGGTGCGGCAAAAGCTGTCTCTGAAGTATTGCCCGAGCTCAAAGGGCGTCTCGACGGCACATCGGTTCGTGTTCCCACGCAAAACGTTTCGCTTGTCGACCTCACGTTTGTTTCGCAAAAAGACATGACGGTTGACGCTGTTAACGGCGCACTGAAAGCCGCAGCCGAAGGTGCAATGAAGGGCATCTTGGCTTGTGAAGCAGCACCTCTTGTTTCGGTTGATTTCAACGGCAATCCACATTCATCGATCGTCGATCTTCCAAGCACGATGGTTTCTGGTTCGCGCATGGCGAAAGTCTTCTCTTGGTACGATAACGAGACGGGTTTCTCGAATCGCCTTGTTGATTTGGCGAAAATGATGGCGGCTAAAGGTCTCTAAGAAGGGTTTTTCAAAGATGTCGGCAGGTTTTGGTAAGTCGTTTTCTGGTCTTCAAGGCATTAAATCGATCGAAGATTTCGATCTCAAAGACCAGAAGGTTTTCATCCGTCTTGATCTCAATGTTCCTATGAAGGGCGAGCCCGGGAACTTAGAGATCACCGACGACACGCGCATTCGTGCCGCGATCCCGACTTTGAAATACGCGATGGAAAAAGGTGCGAAGCTCGTTTTGGCGTCGCATCTTGGTCGCCCGGAAACACCGGAAGATCGTCCCAAGTATACACTCGAGCCCGTGGCGGCTCGCTTAGGAGAGCTTCTTGGCTGCGAAGTGATTCTCATCGAAGAACCGACTTCGGATGCACCAAAGGCTTTGCTTCCGGTTTTGAAACCAAAGCAGATTTTGCTCTTAGAAAACGTCCGCTTTGAAAAAGGCGAAACCAAAAACGCTTCGGAGCTTGCTAACGTCATCGCAAGCTACACCGATATCTACATCAACGACGCGTTCGGCGCTTCTCACCGTGCGCATTCGACAATCGATGCGCTTCCGCGCCTGATCGCAAAACGTGGTTGCGGCTTCTTGATCAAAAAAGAAATCGAAAACCTTGGCATGCTCATGGATGGCCCTAAAAAACCATTCCTCACCGTCATGGGCGGAGCGAAAGTTAGCGATAAGATCAAAGTCATCGAAAGCATGATGGAAAAGATCGACACGTTCTTGGTTGGCGGAGCGATGGCGTACACGTTTCTGGCAGCGCAAGGACTTGGTGTCGGAAAATCGCGTGTCGAAAAAGACAAACTCTCGTTTGCTCGCGATCTTATTAAGCGTATCGAATCGCGCGGCAAAAAAATTCTGCTCCCGATCGATCACATCGTCGCAGACGACTTCTTGGCTCCGACAAAAATTGAAACCGTCGATGCTCCGGCAATTCCGGAAGATCGCTTAGGGTTAGATATTGGTCCAAAAACTCGCGAGCTCTATCGAAAAGAAATCGAGCGTGCCAAAACTGTGTTCTGGAACGGCCCGATGGGTGTGTTCGAGCGACCAGAGTTTGCAAAGGGTTCGTTTGGCGTCGCGGAAGCCTTGGCGACGCTTGCGCAAAACGGCGGAGTTTCTGTTGTGGGTGGCGGAGACTCAGCGGCGGCGGCAGAGGCTTCTGGGTTTGCCGACAAAATGACTCATATTTCAACGGGCGGCGGGGCATCGCTTGAGTACCTGGAAGGCGCAAAGCTGCCAGGCCTTGAAGCGCTTCGCATTGTTCGCGAGTCAGTCGCGCCCACGTTCTAGCTTTTTGTGTTTTCTAAGAGGGGAGTCTTCATGCGTCCGTTTATCTATGCAGCTAACTGGAAACTGAACAAATCTCCTCGCGAGACAAAAGCTTTCTTTCAAGATTTTATGGCGGCTGCTGGCGGCGCGAACGCAAAAAAAAGCGTCGTGTTTTTTGTTCCCGCACTTTCGTTTCAGGCAGCTTGCGAAGCCACCGAGGCGGCGGCCGCAGCGTTAGGCATGTCGACGGCTCCGAAAGTTTCTGCGAGATCGGCGCCGGCGCTTGGAATTCAAAACGCCTACTTTGAAACTCAAGGTGCCTTCACTGGCGAAAACTCGATGAGTGTTGCCAAAGAAATGGGTGCCGCTTGGGTTCTGGTTGGTCATAGCGAACGGCGCACGATCTTTAATGAAACCGATGCGAACTTGGCTAAGAAGGTCGAAGCCGGTTTTGCTCAAGGTTTAAAAGTCATGCTTTGCATTGGTGAGACTCTAAATGAGCGCGAGGCGGGGCAGACGATGAAAGTCGTTGAGACTCAATCGTTGGCGGCACTCACGCCCACTGTGCGAGCTAAGCTAGCACAAGCGCCGCATGAATTTGCTCTCGCTTACGAACCAGTTTGGGCGATCGGCACGGGGAAGGTTGCGACACCTGAGCAGGCGTCTGAGGTGCATCAGTTTTTAAGGGCACTACTGACGAAAGAACTTGGTGCGCAAACCGCCGAAGAGATTTCGATTCTCTACGGTGGCAGTGTGAAGGCCGAAAACGCAAAGGCTCTCGGCCAAATGCCTGGGATCGATGGCTTTCTTGTCGGAGGCGCTTCGCTTGATCCCAAGGCTTTTCAGGCTATCATCTCGGCTTAGTTTTCAAGCGAGCAAGAGTACGAAGGCTTAGCGCGTGGCACGATTGTCAGCGACTTCGTGCAAGTTAAGCCACCAACGGACTTTTGCGTGCGACGCGAGCCTGCGATACCTGGGTTGAGATCGACCTCTTTAACATTCAAAGCGTTGTAAATGGCCGCATCGTCGCGTTTGGATTGGCTCACAGACACAGGCTTTGTGTTGAGGGCGTAGTACTTCACGGGGTTGCCACGAAGTGAATCGACGTTGATCTCGAGTGTCTGTAGTCCTGGGATGTCCATTTCACAGTCTGTTTTTGAATAGTCCGTGTAGCTAAGTTCGACGAGTAGGCCATCGACCGGGCGTTGATCACGACGAGCTTCGTATTTGATCACGCCACAGCCATCGACCGTCTTGTTGTAGGGGAGTTCGAAACCGTCGACCAGGGCCGGCATTGCGAGGCAAGCGTGGCCGATGCCGTCATTTGCGAAAGTGCCGCAGATGTCGTTTAGGACCGAAACTTTGATAGTTTCGTTTTTCGAATCAAGAGCCACGACGGCGACGTAGCGCTCTTCGAGTTTGCCTTGAACTTCGACGTGCTTAAGTACAGCGGATGTATGATGTGCGGCTTCTGCTTGGGCTAAGAAGGCTGTTGTGGCGAAGGCGAGTGCGAGACTTGAAAGTGCGACCGAGAACATCGAACCGAGTTTCATAAATTCCCCTAAGATTTTGACAAAATGTTTGCGAACGCGAAGGGGAATATCAGGAAACGTACCAATGTTAACGCTTGTTCATGCTATCGGGCGAGGGCCCTCAATGCTGCGCTGCGGGCGATAGCTATATCGAGATGGCGGCTTTGCCGACGGATTTTCGCGTGAGTCAGCCACCAAGTCCACGGTGACAGCCTGAGACCGCGGTCCTCAGAAGGAACCACCACTTTGGCGCCGCGCTTTCGAGGCAAAGCGCAGGCGAAGCCGTAGCGGTATATGAAAATTGCCGAGCACGCCTGCGAGGCAAAGCGCAGGCGAAGCCGTAGCGGTATAATTAGAACCGGAAAGAGAATTGGATTCCGATAAAGTTTGCGTATGCCGACTCGTTGTTTTTGTCGGGGCTATAACGCTTAAGAACGAGATCGGCTTTCGCACTCTTGATCACGCGTGACCCAAGCGCTTTGTTTACGGCGTCCGAGAAGGCTCCTGCCGGATTCAAAATGATTAAGGCAATCGAACCCAGTGTTTTTGAACCGAGAACGGTGCCACCTTGCGCGCGGATTTTCTTTTCGTATTGAAAGGCGGCCTCGCCCAAGAGCGAGCCGATCACGGGGGTGATGATGAGATCTTGCATCGAGGGGATTTCGGCGAAGGCTTCAAAGCCATACTCCCAGAAGAAGGTCGACATCGCAAATGAATACCCGAAACTCTCTAGCGGCGATTTTCCGTTGTGACGAGAGAGCGTGTAGTACGCTGCACCCGCAGCGGGGTGAGCGAAGTAGTTAAAGAACGGATCGTCTTTGTCCCAAACTGGCCCGGCTTTGATGTTTTGTTTGTACTCAGCAAAGATGCCGTCGGGATTGGCGCGGATCGCTTTTTTGTCCCAACCGGTTACTTCGCCTGGCATCGCCCACAAAACTCCCATGGTTCCAACCATCCCCATTGCGAGATTGCGAGTGTCATTTGCCAGAGTGCGATCGGTGCTAGTGAGAAACTTTGTATCGAGTTAGGTTCGAAACTCGGCTTGGTCTTTTGGGTACACGACTGCGATTTGCGCCACGTGCCCGTCGGTGCTGTTGGAGTTGTCGCAAAGACGTTGCGGGCGATCGGCAAACCCACGGGCCGGATTCATTTCTCGCAAACGTTTTTCGAAGGCTGTGCAGGTCTCACGGTCTCGCGTATCGAGTGTGAAGATACGGATTTCGGCGACACCGGAAACAGAGCTTGGGTTTTCGGCCCACGGGCCATCAACGCCAGGGCGACGGCCAACGGGTGCTTGGTAACCGGGACGAGGTTTGGTCCAAAACGCTCGGCGCTCGGCATCGACTTGCTGAGCCGCGCGCCGAATCGTTTCTGGCGAGAGATCAAGCTTACGATCCGAGTTCTGAGCCACTGCAAAGGCCTTCTCGTCGACTTTGAATCGGGCGGCGGCTGCGAAATCGAGGCGGCCTTCTTGGCTCCCAGCGAGCGCGTTCTGCGTGGCTCCCAGGATATTGGCGCCCATTAGTGCGGCGCACAGAGCCAGGCGTGTGACGTCAATTGTCGGCTTTGTCGAAGAAATATCGGATTTAAGTGGCACGGGTTTACGTCTCCTCAAATCGGTTTATGTGGTCGTTTGGGGGCGAGGAGAGGGATTGCAAGAGGGGGTACCGGTGCGAAATAAAGCGATCGGCAAATGACGGTATTCTCGGCCATTTTGAAACGCCTAAGGCGTGTACACACAGGGTGCAAAAACTTCCATGCGGCGCGTCAAGTCGTTGCGGCGGAGAAGGAATTTCGCTCGTAGCAAAATGGGAAGTCAAAAGGCTCGCCGGCCTCAAGGCCGCTGGGAAGTTCTGTTCGGATTCGATCGGATCTCGTGCGAAAATGGACCTGGGTTTGAGAGCCGTTTGTTTATCGACGGTCGGCGGAAGCTTGGAATGGCTGCTGTTGGCATATTCGATGAAATCTCGTCTTGGTGTACCGCGAACTCGGTTATGCGGGAAAGGACGAGAGACATGAAACGAGCCAAGCCCCTTTTCTCATCTCGCGATTGGACACAGGTTCGCCGCTGTCACCGCTGCAATGAGACCCATGAGGCCCATGGTGAACGGGTAGCGGCTTGCGGTAGCTGCGGCGCGAAGTTCGCCCCATTTTACTTTGCTGATACGACGCCGTCGGTTTTGTTGCGGCGGCCTTTTCCCAAAGATTTAAAGAAGTACCGTCCCTTGGTTGGCTTCACCGAGTGGTGGTCGGATACGGCGCCAGAATCTGACACCACACACGTTGCCTCTTGAAGTGGCCGTTGAAGTTGACAGGCTCGCGCGCAGGTCTGACAACTTAGGGCTTATGAAGTCATTGCTCCAGAGTGCGCCCTCTTTAGAAGTTTCCATCGACGATATCAAAGCGGCCCGCGAACTGATTCGAAATCGGGTTCGCCGCACGGGTTTGCGTGAGCTTCCATTTGCGATCGGCAGCACGAACCCCGACACGCAAATCTTCATCAAGCTTGAAAACGAGCAGCTGACCGGGAGCTTTAAGATTCGAGGCGCGTTGAACACGATGCTCTCGCTTTCGAAAGAAGATCTGGCTCGAGGTGTTGTTGCGAGTTCGGCTGGCAATCACGCCCAAGGTGTCGCGTTTGGAGCAAAGCTTGTCGGAGCAAAGGCGCACATCGTAATGCCTCAAACCGCCCCGATTGTGAAAATCAACGCCACTCGCTCTCACGGTGCGGAAGTCATCCTGCACGGCGATGTCTATGACGACGCCTACGCAAAAGCCCTAGAGCTTGAAAAAGAGAAGGGTTGGATATTCGTTCATCCCTATATGAATCCGCGGGTGATTGCGGGCCAGGGTACGATCGGGCTTGAAATTCTGGAAGACCTTCCCGATGTCGACAATATCGTGATCCCGATTGGCGGAGGTGGCTTGATCTCCGGCATCGCGATCGCGGCCAAAGCCATGAAGCCTTCGATCAAGATCATCGGCGTGGTTTCCAATCAGGCGTCTATGATGCGGCGGCTTTTTTCGGGAGAGAAGTTCGAAGATATCGCGCTAGAAAACCAAGATCCAAACAAACGAAGAAAAGCGGTGACGACGATCGCCGAGGGGATTGCGATTAAAAATGCGCATCCGGCGATGTTTGAGGCCCATATCAAGCGTCTGGTCGATGAAGTCGTTGAAGTAAATGACAACGAAATTGCGGCGGCGATCGTTTCGCTGCTCGAAAAAGCCAAGACGGTGACCGAGGGCTCGGGGGCCGCAGGCTTGGCGGCGGTAATGGCTGGGAAAACTCGTTTGAAGGGCAAGACGGCCGTCATTTTGTGCGGCGGCAATATTGATCTCAACGTCATGTCGCGCGTGATCGAAAGCGGACTTCGTCATGAAAACCGTCTGGCGCGTATTGCGGTCGTGGTCGACGATCTGCCAGGAAACCTTCACCGCATCACCGAAGTGATGGCCTCCGAACGCGCCAATGTTCTTGAGGTCTATCATGATCGCGTTTCGCCAGAACTGGGTTTGCGAGAAACACGAATCGATCTTTTGGTTGAGACCTCTAATCGGGAGCAGTTAAAGACGCTTAACGAGCGACTTAAGGCGCAGGGCTTTCGTATCGTTTAAGGCACGGATTGGCTATTCTCAAGGCAAGATTGCGCTGAGTCATCACAGGGTGCTTGACCCGGTTTGGGCCGTTTAGGGTATGGATTCAAAGCATGTTTCAAGTGAATCTCGAGACCGAGAAGGTGGCGATGAACCGCAGCTCAGCACCTGACAACGCCTCCACGAAGACCGCGTCGACAAATCCGGCGACGGCGCCAGTGATTGTTACCATCGATGGCCCAGCGGCTAGCGGCAAATCTTCCGTTTCGCGCGAGTTGGCTCGTCGATTCGGCTGGTCTTGGGTTTCTACAGGAAGTTTCTATCGCGGTATTGCTTGGGCGGCTGGGTTTTCGGGTCTCAATCTCGAAGACGAGCGGGCGATTGTGGCTTTGGTAGAAAGCGATCGCTGGGAGGTGCGACTGACTTCCGAACAGACGATGTTCTTTTTTGAAGGCGTCGACCGCACAGAGGACATCGGTAAAGAGTCCGTAGGCGCAATGGCTTCCAAGATTTCATCTTACCCTCTTGTTCGTCTGGCGCTCTTGCAGGCGCAGCGCGATTGCGCCGCCGGCGTAAATGGGCTCATCGCGGAAGGCCGCGATTGTGGCTCGGTCGTATTTCCTCAAGCGCCCCTGAAAGTCTTCCTCACGGCTCGTGCGGAAGACCGCGCCCAACGTCGAGCGCTTGAAGAGGGACGGTCGCTGGAGTCGATGATCTCCGAGCAGACTCAGCGCGATCACCAAGACGCCAATCGCAAAGCGGCCCCTATGCGAGCCCCAGATGGTTCTCACACCATCGACACGTCGAAATTGGGCTTTGAGGACGTGGTTGGCCAGATCGCCAGCCTGATTGAATCTGAAGGCCTCAACCGCCCGGCTGTAGCTCGCTAGAACCAGCAAAAAATGCATCGCGTTGAAGGGTCTTAAAAGGCTCTTTGACTCCTCCGCTATGAGCGCCGATAACCGTTCGACGTGATGAAAACGGGACGGAAGAGGGGCTTTGCCTTACTCTCGGAGCTTGTTTTTCACTAAGGAGGACAAAACAAACCTTATGAAGTTTTTCTTTAACCCTTTCAACTGGTTGCCTATGGCGGCCAACACTCAATCTTCTGGCGGCGGTAAAGCTGCTCTGTCTCTTACAAAAGCTCAACAAGAGGCGGCTCGCATTCAATCTCTGTTTGACGATGCAGAAGGCCCTAAGTCGAAAAAGACTGCGGCTGAATTTGAAAATCTCTTTGAAGCATCGATCAAAGAGCGCGACTTCAAACCAGGCGATGTCGTTAAAGGCACTGTCGTTGAAGTTCAAACTGACTATGTTTTGGTTGATATCAACTACAAGTCAGAAGGTCTGATCCCAATCAATGAATTCCGCGTTGTCGACGGCGTTCGCGAAGTGAAGCCAGGCGACGAAGTCGAAGTTTACATCGACCGCGTGGAAAACGAAAACGGCATGGTCGTTCTGTCGAAAGACAAAGCGGACATGATGCGCGCATGGAACGACATCTCGCGTGCGGCGGAAAACGAAGAGCTCATCGAAGGTACTATCATTGCGAAAGTTAAAGGTGGTCTCTCGGTTGATATCGGCGTGAAGGCATTCTTGCCAGGTTCGCAGATCGATCTGCGTCCGGTCCGCAACATGGACATCTACATCGGCAAGAAGTACAAATTCAAAGTTATCAAGTTCAACAAGAAACGCGGAAACATCGTTCTTTCGCGTCGTGCCCTCCTCGAAGAAGAGCGCGAAAACCTCCGCACGCAGACTCTGGATGCGATGAAGGAAGGTTCGATCGTTCAAGGTATCGTTAAGAACATCACCGACTACGGTGCGTTCATCGACCTCGGCGGTATGGACGGTCTTCTTCACATCACGGATATGTCGTGGGGCCGTGTAAAGCATCCTTCGGAAGTCATTAACCTCGGCGACGAAATCAAAGTCGTTGTTTTGAAGTACGACGCCGAAAAAGAACGTGTGTCGCTTGGTCTCAAACAACTTCAACAAGATCCTTGGGAAGCCGCTTTGGCGCAATTCCCAGTGGGCGCGAAACTCAAAGGCAAAATCGTATCACTTGCCGATTACGGTGCGTTTGTTGAGCTCGCAGAAGGCGTTGAAGGTCTCATCCACGTTTCAGAAATGTCTTGGACAAAGCGCGTGAAGCATCCTTCGCAAATCGTAAACGTTGGCGACGAAGTCGACGTTCAGGTTCTCGAAGTCGATTCGGCTGCACGTCGTATCAGCCTCGGCATGAAGCAATTGATGGCGAACCCATGGGTTGAGCTTAAAAACAGCTACCTCCCAGGTACGATCATCGAGGGCGAAGTTCGCTCGATCACTGACTTCGGTGTCTTTGTTGGCGTTGAAGACGGTATCGACGGTCTCGTTCACATTTCGGACTTCTCTTGGACAAAGCGCGTGAACCATCCTTCGGAAATGTTCGCAAAGGGTCAAAAGATCCGCGCAGTTGTCTTGGGCGTCGACATCGAACAAGAACGCTTCTCGCTTGGTATCAAGCAACTTGAGGCAGATCCTTGGGCGAACATCGACCAGAAGTACGGCGTCGGCACTCAGCATGACGTTAAAGTCGCAAAAACTGCGGACTTCGGCGTATTTGTTGAGCTCGAAGCGGACATCGAAGGTCTTATCCACATCTCTGAACTTTCGACTGACCGTGTGAACAAGGCAGAAGAGTTCTGCAAACCAGGTGACACGATCAAAGCTGAGATCATCTCGATCGATCGCGATGCTCGTAAAATCGGTCTCTCGGCGAAGCTCGTAAAGCTTCGTGAGCAAAAAGCAGACGTTGATGACTACGTGAAGAAACTCACGTCGACATCGAAGACTTCGCTTGGCGATCTCTTCGGCGATGCACTGAAAGGTGCCGCGACGACGAAAAAAGACGAGTAGTTTCGTCTTAAACGACAGCGACCCCATTTCGGGGGAGAATGTCGCGCAAACCCGAGGGTTGTCCCCTCGGGTTTTTTATTTGATGATGTCGAGTGAATGGCTAAGAAGCGCGTCGCGAAAAAGAAGCTGACCCGAAAAAAAACGAAGCCCGAGTGGCCGGTTACACGCAACGTGATGTTTCGCCCTGAGCGCATGAAGTACGTGCGACGCCTCATTCGTCCCGAAGGCTGCGTGTTTTGCCATGCCCTCAAAGAGGGCGTTAGCCCAGAGTCCCTGGTGCTTTGTGAAAATGGGCAGGCGATGCTCATGCTCAATAAATTTCCGTACAATAGCGGACATCTTCTTGTTTTGCCGAAACGTCACAATGGCGAGTTCACAGAGATGACGGATTCGGAAATGCGTGACGTGAACGAATTGATGAAAATCGGTGTCGAAGTTCTCACCGAGGCCTATCGGCCCGGCGGATTTAATATGGGACTCAATCTTGGATCGGTCGCAGGGGCGGGGATTCCGGAACACCTGCACTGGCACATTCTGCCTCGTTGGGCAGGTGATGCGAATTTCTATCCGCTGATCGCAGAAACCAAAGTGGTTATCGAAACGCTTGAGCAAACGTATGAGCGTTTGGTGCCCTTAATCGAGTCGCGTATGACGGAGTCGCGGGGCTTAAAGAGTGGCCACCGCCAAGGAGCAAAGTCGTGACAAATAGTTCGGACCAATTTGGCAAGGCCGGCGCAGTTTTAAAATCGATCGGGTTTGAACTCGATCACTTAGGTGTTGCGGTGAACTCTCTGGAAGAGGGTTTCAAATTCTACAAAGCCTTGGGCTTTACCGAGATGCCCACCGAAGAGGTTCCGACTGAAAAAGTGAAAGTCGGCTTTTTGAACCTTGGCAACGCGGCTTCGATTGAACTTTTGGAGCCGACCTCGGACGAAAGTCCTATCAAAAAGTTCTTAGATAAGCGCGGGCCGGGGATTCATCACGTCTGTTTGCGAGTAAAAGGCATCGATGAAGCTGTGGGTCGTTTAAAAATGGCTGGAATTCGACTGGTGAACGAGACACCCCGTCTAGGTGCGCATGGGTGTCGTGTGGTTTTTGTTCACCCAGCCTCGACTGGCGGGGTACTCTTAGAACTCTCAGAGCCTGGTTTGCATGCAAGTGGCCAGGCACATAGCTAAGGTATGGTAGCTAGGGTATGGATAGAGCGGCCAAACTGTCGGCCAAAGTAGGAGCTAAGTAGTGGGAAATCGCGGCCAAGGATCGGTGCAGTGGAACGCAATGGTTCCAATCACTCCCGTTGTGAAATGGATGATTGGGATCTGCGTCGTGGTTTGGCTGGTCTTGCAGGTGATCGTGGAGAAGTACTTCCTCGGTCAGCCTCATATCACGTATGGCCTCGGGCTTGTTCCGCTTTCGGTGATCGAAAAGTTTTTCGTCTGGCAGGTTTTCACATATCAGTTTCTGCACTCGACCAATCTCTTTCATATCTTGTTCAACATGCTCTTGCTTTGGTGGCTGGGGTCGGAGCTTGAGAGCCGCTGGGGCTCGAAGCTCTTCTTGGCGTTTTATCTCTTCTCCGGTGCGGGGGCAGGAGTTCTCTACGTCTTAGTCATGGCGATCTATGGAGCGGTGACGCAAACCTTTACGGGGTGGACGACGCCGGTCGTGGGTGCTTCTGGAGCCGTTTTTGGCTTGATGCTCGCCTATGGGATCCTCTTTGGCGAACGCATCGTCTATTTCATGATGGTCTTCCCGATGCGGGCCAAGTGGTTTGTTTTGATCCTTGGGGCCGTGGAAGTCGCGACGCTGCTCAATAGCGGCATTGGCGGGTCAAGTGAGGCGAATCTCGCCCATCTTGGCGGGATCGTTTCGGGTTTTGTTTTTCTAAGGGGTTACACATGGCTTCAGCAGCGGCGTTGGCGCAATAAGTCGACCAAGCGTGGACGGGGACTGAAGCTCGTGGTAGACAACGAAAAGGGTTCGGAAGGTGGTGGCGATAAGCCGACTGATCCGGATGGACCCAAATACTGGAACTAATAGAGGACGGTAAACATGTCTGGGAAAATCGTCAGTTCGACAACGGGAGCATCGAAATCATTGGCGGTCGAGATCGAACGCTTGAAGTTTGATAAGCGTCTCATCGATCTGAACGTCAGCCGTAAGCGTCTCTCGAAAGAAGATTTGAAAAAGCATCTCGAATCTTTGCCTGATCTTGCGGACAACGTCGTTCGCGTCGACCTCGAAAACGAGGGGCTTAATTAGGAGTTAGTGAGCTGTGGGTTGGCTGGGTGTCGTTGTCGGATTGGCAGCGACGACTGTTTGGCGAGCGGCATCTGACGAATCAGCTCGCCATTCCTCGGAGAGAATTTTCCAGCTGCCATTGCGATTCACCAAGTGGAGAGTCTTTTCTCCCAAATCGCTGACTTGATCACTGGCGTAATTTTGAATGAAGCGAACAATAGCTCGTCCACGGTGCTCAACTCCGATTGGTTCGGAGAGGGCAACTGAGATGGTCTTATATTGTTTGTTGAGACGCTCTTTGTAGGTGCGCCAATCGGCCTTCTTCATGCCAGCGGAACGGAAGTCCTCGTCGTAGAAACTCATGTAGCGCTCGAGATCCTTGGCGGCCCAAGCGGCGCGCCAGGATTCCAACCAGTTTTGTAGTCGCGCCTGTTCGGCTTGGAATTCTTTGAAGGGGCGAGGATCGATTTTATCGGATATAACGATGGGTGTTTTTCCCAGCTGGACATAAGGGTCAAGAGTGACGACCACGTCATTGCGTACGACGACACAGCCGCGACTTCCGCGCGTCAGTGGGACATTGTCGGGAACGGCGTGGAGCCAGATTCCGCTTCCGGTTTTTCCATCGAGGCTGTCAAAGAGGTTCGGGTAGTTCGTCGTGTAGGCGCGATTGCCGTAGAGTTTGAAGTCGAGTCCGGCGCCTTCAAGTTTTTCTAGTAGAAAATAAATACCTTCAGGCGTTTTGTGGTCTCCCTCGGCGATTTTGTCACCGGCGTTTTTGCCGAGATCGGCGGGATAGCTTTGAACGCGTGTGATTTCAAAAGACGTCGGAGTCGGTCGAGTCTGTTTCCAGATTTCAAGTGAGCGATCGGACTTATCGACGACGAAGATATAGGGGGCGTAGTACGTGCCCGTTGTTGGAATCGCCAAAATACTTTTGGGGACAGAGTCCTTGGCCCAAATCTTTTGTGGTTCGGAATCTCGACCGGCCGAATCCTCGGCGGTAGTTGTGGTGTTGGCCGATGCGGTGTTTGGGGGATTCGCCATTGCCAAAGCCGCGAGTGTGATCACCGAAGTGAAAAGGTAGTGAGCGCCAAGGCCGGTGGCCGATGAGTTGGAATATGAGCGGTTTCGAAACATCACATGGGAAGTGTCTCACTTTGGGGCTGGAAGCTCAAGAATTCGGGTCCAGTTGCCTTCGCCTGGACTTCAGAGATAAGGCCTTTGGTCCGTTAAGTACTTCGAGGAACGGGTTGAAGCCGTTACTTGGGGAGTGGCAATGGCCGAAGAAAAACAGAAGGCTCCAGCCGAAGGCGAGCAGCCGAGCAAAGTGAACAAACTCATGTTGCCGCTGTTTGTTTTAGTGAATTTCTCGGTACTTGGAATCGGTGCCTTTCTGACTTTTAAGGCGACTTTGGGCTGGCACCCACCGAGTGTGCGCGAACCTGCTGCGATTCAAGATTTGAAACTGACCCGTGAGACGGAAGGTGTTCGTGATTCTGTCCTCTACACCATGCCGACCTTTACGGTGAACCTCGAGGGGCAACCGCGACGGATCATTCGTGTGACTTTGACGCTGGAGATGCTCGACAAAGATGGGTTCGAAGAGATTGTGCGCAACAGTCCGGCTGCTCGTGACTCGATCGTTCGAATCCTTAATACGAAGACCTACGATGACGTCGAGACGATTCAGGGGAAGTTGTTTCTGAAGGACCAGATCGCTGTGACCTTAAATCGTTCGCTTAGTCAGGGCGTGGTCAAAGACGTTTACTTCGGCGAGTTCTTGGTACAGTAAAGTCTCGAGGAATTGACCCTCATTTTGTTTCTAGACAAAAATGAAGGGGATGAAAAACTCAAAATCTACCTCGCAAATTCAGCCATTTGTGCTTTCTTTCTTCTTGGAATTTTACCGGCCGGCATTGATCGGGTTAGCGGTCTTGTCGCTTTTGGCGGCGAGTGTGGCCAATAGCCAAACCTCCGGAGCGCAGGCTCCTGCGGTTCAGGCTCCGTCTGGTCAAGCGAAGCTCACAAAGACGCTTCCGCCGAAAGCAACGCCAGCGCCTTCGGCAAAACTCGGTTTGTCGTTTCCGGTGGAAAAAGAAGTTCTCCCGAATGGACTCACGGTGCTCTATCACTCGGATCGCAGCGTTCCTTTGGTGAGCTTTCATTCGTGGTTCAAGGTTGGATCGAAAGACGAAAAGACGGGGTTGACCGGGATCGCGCATCTCTTTGAGCACATGATGTTCAAAGGGACGAAGAAATATTCGGGAGATCAGTTTGATCTCTTGCTGCAAAGCAATGGCGCGACCAACAATGCGTTCACCACGCAAGACTACACCGGGTACTACATCAATGCCCCGTCTTCGAAGTTGGAACTGCTTTTGGATATCGAAAGCGATCGCATGCAGCACCTCGTGATCGACAAGGGGGCTTTGGACTCCGAACGTGAGGTCGTAAAGGAAGAGCGGCGTTATCGTTTGGATGACAACCCCATGGGACTGCTCTGGCAAGGAATTTTTGCGACCGTGTTTCGCAAGCATCCCTACAAAAATGAAGTCATCGGTACGATGGAAGACCTCGGGCGTGTGACACCGGAAATCGCGCAAGACTTTCACCGCGTTTACTACAGCCCGACCAATGCGGTCTTGGTGCTCGCCGGTGATTTTGAAATCGCCAAGGCAAAAGAACTTGTTAAGAAATACTACGGCGCGATTCCTAAGCAGGAAGTTCCTCGCGTCGCTCATGCGCCAGAGCCCGATCAAACTGCGCCGCGCTCTCTTTTTATCAAGCGTGACGTCGGAGCATGGACGATGGCGATCAACTACGCGGTTCCCAAGGCTGGAACCGATGAGTCGTATGCGTTGGATCTGCTTTCGGCCGTGATGGGAAGGGGCCAGAGCAGTCGACTGTATCGACGTCTGGTTTACAAGGAGCAGTTGGCGACGAATGCCAGCACGAGCAACAACTCGCTCCAAGATGCGGGCCTGTTTCAGATCTTTATCTCGCTTAAGCCAGGCGGAAAGCGTGGCGAAGCGCAAAAAAGATTTATCGATGCTCAACAGTCGGCATATGCGGAGATGTGGCGTCCGCGCAATCTTTTGATCACTCAAGCCGAACTTGAAAAAGCACGAAACCAATTGATCGTTTCGCAAGTGGAGAGCCTTAAGACTCTTCATGGCAAGGCAGAGTCGCTTGCGACAAATGAGATTCTGTTTGGCGACTACAACCGTGTATTCACAGACCTTGATCGTTACATGAAGATCACGCCGGAACAGATTCGAGCGGCGGCCAGAAAATATCTCAGTCCCGAGCGTAGCAACCTCGTCGTTGTACGCCCGAAGGGAGAATAACCGATGAAACTATCAATCGATAAATCTGTGTTGAGCATGGCCCTGGTTACCGTATTGGTTACGGGTTGCGCGTCGGGTGTGGGTTCGAACTTGGGCGGGGGGTACAATAAGCCGTCATCGTCGTCGGTTTTGCGGCCTCATCGCGAAACTGTCTTGGCAAATGGCTTAAGGGTTTTATTTGTTCCTGATCAAAGCCTTCCGTCGCTTTCCATGGGACTGATGGTGAAGTCGGGTGCGAGTGAAGACCCTGAGGGGATGGCGGGTCTTACCAATTTGGTTGCAAGCCTTTTGGATCAAGGAACTCGCAAACGAAACGCTCTACAAATTGGTGATGATCTTGCTCGAATCGGAGCAAGCTTTCGCGCATCCGTTGATCACGACTACTCGTATATGAGTATCTCGGGGTTGTCGACGACCTCGGCCGACTTGTTCTCGAACTTTTTTGAAGTCACCACGATGCCTTCGTTTGCCGACGCCGAACTGGCGCGAGTGAAAAAGCAGATCGTAGGTGGTATTGAGCGAGCGTTTGACAATCCACGCTACATCGCCGATCTGGCGGCGACAAAGATGTTGTTTGGCAAGCATCCGTACGGAAGATCCGTCGCGGGGACGGCTAAAGAAGTGGCGTCCCTTTCGAAGAAAAGCGTGATTCAGCACTATCTGCGATACTTCCGTCCAAACAACTCCGTTTTGGTTGTGGTGGGTCAGTTTGATCCCGAGTTTGAAACCAAAGTGGAAACGGAGTTTGGTACGTGGGCGAAGCGCGAAGTTGAGCAAGACGCCGTTCCTGTCAATAAAGGCCCGGAAGGTGTTCGCATCGTCGTTGTCGACAAACCTGGTTTGACTCAAGCTCAGATTCGGTTTGTGACGATGGGCATCCGACGCAATAACGAAGACTTCTTACCTCTCAGAGTTGGTAACACCGTTTTTGGTGGTGCCTTCGCGAGTCGTTTGAATGATCGGATTCGTAAAGAGCTTGGTCTTACGTATTCGATCTCGTCGGGTTTCGATGCGCGTCTTTCAGAGGGACCCTTTGAAATCGAAACTTTCACGAAGGTGGACTCCATCGAGAAGGTCGTGGTGGAAACGCTGGCGATGTACAAGAAGTTGCTCTCTGAAGGCATCACTTCGGAAGAGATCAAGCGCGTTCGCGGTTATTTGGCGGGTGTGTTTCCGCAAGCGATTGAGACCAGCGACAAGCTTGCCTACAACATGCTTCTGCTAAGACTCTATGGAATTCCCGATAGCTATTTGACGAACTATGTTCGCGATCTCGGCAATGTCTCGGTCTCGGATGTGAATTCGGCGCTTCGTAAAGCCCTGAAGCCTGGAAATCTCACGATCGTGATTCACGCACCGGCCGCGAGCACGGAGTCTTTAAAAGGGAAGTTTGATTCTTACGAAGTGATTCCGGTTTCGTCGCTACAGTGATGTCGCGATTAGTGATGAAGCGGAAACTGCGGTGGTGTTTCGACCTTGGTTTCCGCTTTCACTGCTTCGGGTTTGGAATCGTCGATGACTTCGGGGGCCGCTAGGCCCTTTGTTTTTGCCACCATGTCTTCTAAGGCTTTTAAGTCTTCTTGAAGATCGCGCACCAAAACCTCTAGGCGTATAACCTCGTCGGCGATGGCATTGGTTTTTAGGAACCAGGCTAAGAACTCGCGGCTGGCGAAAACAAAGCTCACGAGAGCGAGGATCATGACCAACGCCAAGGCCCACGTTGGCATGCCGAGGGCTTCGATGGACTTATCTAAGCTATTTAAAAGACTTGGGAATTGAACTAGGCGATCAAAGAGCTGGTCGGCGATAGGGGCATTGACAAAGAGAGTCATGAAGTCAGCTTACCCATGAAAGCGGAGCCTGCTCAAGCGGACCCCGCCTTTGCTTCTGGGGAGTTTACTTCTTTTTAGAAGGCTTTTTCTTCTTTTTACGAAGAATCATGTAAAGGCCACCCACCAAAAGAAGAACCGCCAGCGCCATGGCGGCCTGTGTGACCGTGTCGGCTCCTGAACCTGTGCCCTCTTGAGGGAGTTCGTCGCCCATGCCAAAGGCGCCATTGTTGGCGCTACCGAGCATGTCGGAGCCTGGAATTCCGACCCCGCCAGCTCCGCCGGCGCCACCCATGAGGTTTTTCGTCGCGATCACGCGAAGTGACTCGATCGCACGGAAGAAGTCTTGGGAGTACTTCGAGTAGTGAGTTTTGTGCGCGCTAAACGTGACCAGGATGGCGATTTTGTCTTTTGTCGTCGCAAGGTAGCGCGTGAAGTAGTTTGGAACTTCGCTCGCCTCGTGCATACCGTCGATCCAAGGGTGTTGGTTGATCGTGCGTTGCTCAACTTTAAGAACCCGCGACTGAACAGGTTGGCCATTTCTGGCGAAAATCGAACGCGCTGTTTTTAAGTGTTGTTGGTAGGCAGTGAGCGAATCCGAAGGACCGACTTCTTTTGCGGTCAAGATGATGATGGCCTCACGGTTGTCGGTGGGACCGGCGGCTGTTCGACAGACCCATTCTGTTTGCTCGAGCGTGCAGTCCCAACGATCTGCGAGTTCGAAGCTCACGTAGGCGTTGCGGAAAGTTTTTGCCAGAGCTTGCTCGGGCACAGCTGCGAGAGCGAAGCCGGTAGCGAGGACAGCGAAGAGTCCGGTGTTCATTAAAAAACCACGCCCCAAAAAACCACGTGACGTCAGACTCATAGGCTGTTTTCCCCCTTAAGGACTGCACTAAAAGAGTCGCATCTTATCTACTAGATTGGAAAGCGGAGTATCGTGCAAGTGGACGCGGTTTCGACCTTTGTCGAGATCCATCTTCCCATCAGGAATCATTCAGGAATCTGGTTATTTCGTGTGAGTATTGGGCAAAAAAAATAGAGGATAGAAATGTCTCATTTCGAGACGGGAGGCTTATGGGTCGATTCGTTCTTCTAGGTTTTGCAGCGGTCCTGGCAAGCTTCTTGGCCTATTCGGAGATTGGGCTTTCGCCAGACTACTACTGGCATTTGAAGACGGGTCTTGATCTCATTGAGTCGGGCAGCTCGGCATTTGTGGATCACTACTCATATTCGTTCCCTGGGGAGGCGCTTTCGTTTGCGACCCCGATTTTCGATGCAACGTTGGCTCTGTTTTATAAGTTTGGCGCAGGTGCCTTTGGTGTTCAAACGCTGCTATTCTTTATTTTCTCCGCTTCACTTGTGGTTTTTTCGAGAACAATGTCGCGTCTAAACGTCCCGATGCATCTTCAGTTGTTGGGTATGTTGGGGCTTTCGATGACATTTCGAATTCGCTATGAGCCGCGACCTGAGATGTTTGGCTTTCTCTTTATCGGACTCATGCTTTACCTCTACTTCTTAGCCGACAAGATTGAGAAAAATCGCTTTAAAGATCGAATTTATATCCCATTTGTCTTGCTACTTCTCTTTTGGACCAACGTGCACACCAGCAGCATTTTGGGTTATGCCATCGGTGCGGCTCTGTTTTTAAAAATCGCTGTGCGCCAGATTGAGGAGAGATCGAAAAGAGCCGACTGGTTTCTCTGGTTGGGAGCAGGTCTGGCCTCGCTCGTGGTTGGTTTTTTGAACTGGTCATTTGAGAATATCTTGCTGCATGTGTTTTTGCCGAAAGAGGGTACACTCGACAACGAAATCGTCGAGTTTCAGCCGATTGAATTCGAACTGATAGGACTTCCTCTTCAGGCGGTTTTGCTGATGAGTTTTGTGGGGATCTTGCTGAGTATTAAGCGCAAGAAAATCGCGGACGCTTTTTTAGTCGCCGTGTTCTTGATGTACGCATTTAATATGCGACGTATGTTGGGGCTTTTTCCTTTGGTCGCTATGCCGTTCATTGTCGAACATCTAAATTGGATTTTGGGTCTCGCAAAGTCTCACGCCAAACGAAAGCTAGCCGTGTCGCTGTATGCGATCGGTCCGTTGGTTTTGCTAATCGCCGTTGGGCCTTATCTGATAGCTTCGGTCGCGACTTCAACTAGGCCATATACGATAAGTATCTCCGACGATCAGCAGCCCAAGGACATCGTGGCCTATATGGCCGAGAAAAGTATCAGCGGCAAGATTCGCAATGAATTCGTAAGTGGCGGCTACCTGCTTTTGAATATCCCAAAGGACAGCAAGATCTTTATCGATGGCCGAGCCAACGTTCTTTATCCTCCGAGTTTTGTTCGAGACTATATGAAGGCGAGCTATAATTCGGCGGCCTTTAAAAAGGAGCTTGAGAAATATCCGGCTGACTTTGTGATAGCTCGTTCAACGGAGCCCGGTGGGCTTTTAGATACGGCCCTGGAGTCGCAAGAGTTTGAGCTTCACTACTTTGGTTTAAACCATGCACTTTTATCGAGGCCGAAGACAGGGCGCTATGCTCATACCTCTATGGTGTTTTCGCATCCCGAGTGTCTGGATGAGGAAAGCCTTCCCGGTTTGAAGCAGGAGTATGAACTAGCAAAGCGTGAGTTTGCGGCGAATTCACCGGTGATCGAGTTTTTGGAAACAGCCATCGAGTATTTTGAAAAATCGGATATCAAATACTTCCATGGTCAGTCGCTTCCACGTACCGGAAGTGAGCATGTCCTGAGACTGATTGCCTATTTAGCGGAGAAGTCTGGTAAGCCGGCTCTGGCATATTATTATATGAGTGCGATTTCGCAGGCGCGTCGCGACGATCGACTGTTTATGGCGCGTCTCGCGTGTCAGCACAATTCTTGTTTGGGGGTTGAGGCGATGCTCGACGGGTTTTCCGTCGACCGGGCTCCTGCGTATGACTTGGCGGAAGCGAATACGTTGCTGAAAGAAGCGCATCGCAAAGGACCGGCAGTGCTGTTCCCGCCGGAGCGCATGCAGCTTCTCGAGAGTAGATTGGCTCAAGAGACAGCAGAGGGCGGTGTCCCGGCGCGTCCGAACTGGTGCGCTGGGCGCAAATGGCGGTGAGAAATCCAGTGATTTCTATTGGAGATTGGGTGAAGAATGGGAGTAGGGGGAATGCGCCATGAACCTGCAGCAATTGATCACGTTCTCAACAGTCGTCTCTGAAGGAAGTATGACAGCGGCAGCTGAAAAACTCTTCCTGACTCAGCCAGCGGTTTCGCAGCAGATTCGAAATTTGGAAGAAGAGATGGGGGTCGGACTTTTGGATCGTGGTGCTCGTCATGCACGGCCCACGGTGCAAGGGCAGCTGTTGTATGACTATGCTCGTCGGATCATTCAACTCACGCAGCAGGCCCAAGCCGCCATCCAGACGATGGCGGAGGGTGTACAAGGACATCTGCGTATTGGGACGCTGAATTCGTTGGGACTGCAGCTGGTCGCACCAAGTGTTGCGACTCTACTCAAGCACCACAATCGTGTTTCGATTGAGCTCATGTACGAAGACGCCAACGAGGTTCTCAAGGCGGCGGGAGAAGGGCGTTTGGACGTCGCAATTTTGCCCGAGATTACGGCGGCTCAAGCGCAGTCGCTTGGTCTTCAGGGGCGCCCGCTTCATAAAGATGAGATGTGGTTGGTGGCATCTGGCAAAGATCCATCGCTGCCAGATGAAATTCGGGCGGAACAATTGGATCAGCGCCCGTTTGTTAAGCTTGCCGAAAAGTACGAGGGCTTTGACCAAGCCTTTAAGAAAGTCGTCGAGTCGTCCGGCGTTTCGCTGAACGTTGTGTTTGAGTCCAACAATGTTGGAACTTTGAAACGTGTTATTGAAAGCGGACTTGGCTGGGGTTTTTTGCCGGCGCACGCCATTCGCAAACAGGTTCGCATGGGGCGGCTCACGCAGATTCCCGTGATGGATCTCAAGCATACAACAAATGTCGTGTTTTACTCGCGTGATCCATCGGCATCAGCTCAGTTGATCGACGTCTTCTTCCGCGTTCTCAAACAAGGTATTCCAGGTTAGGGAGCGACGCGCTTCAATAGGGCGGCGTAGAAACCGTCGTAGCGATTTGCTCCCGGTAAAAACTCGCGGTCGCGTACAAGTTCAAAACGTGCGGCACCCGCGGTTTTGTCGGCCGCGCGCCGTTTTAAGAACTTTTCGATCTGTTGATGGTTCTCGCTCGGAAGAATTGAGCACGTCGCGTAAAGCACAAGACCGCCCGGCTTTACCATCAGCGTGTATTCATCGAGAATGCGGGCTTGGAGTTCGCGCAGGCGTTCAATTTCTTCTAAGCCAAGTTTCCATTTTGCGTCGGGGTTACGGCGAAGCACGCCCATTCCCGAGCATGGCACATCTAAAAGAACACGATCTGCGGTTCCTTCAAGGCGTTTGATAACTTTCTGCGAGTCGATCAGACGAGCCTCGCAGGTGTCGACTCCGCTGCGAGCGATTCGCTTTTTTAGCTCTTGCAGTTTTCCTTCGTGAACATCGAGAGCGATGAGCTTTCCTTTGTTTTTCATCATCGCACCAAGCGCCAGCGTTTTTCCGCCAGCTCCGGCGCAGGCGTCGATGATGCGTTCACCGGGCTCGGCGCCGAGCATCTCGGCGACTTGTTGACTGGCGCCGTCTTGCACTTCGAACCAGCCATCTTTAAAGGCTTGAGTGACGAACACGTTTTTTCGCTCCACGAGCATGAGGCCGTTGGTCGTGTGTTCGGCGGCGTGGGTCATGATGTCGTCTTCTTGACGAAGGCGCTTGGCGAGGTCGTCGCGATTGCACTTCAGCGTATTGGCGCGGATGAAAACGGGGGCTTGTAGATTGAGGCTATGAAGAATCTGTGGCCAACGGCGACCAAGTTCTTTTTCGCCGAGTTCGTCCATCCAGTCGGGAATACTTTCGAAGATCGCGCGATCTTCTGTCGGATCGATTTCAGAGAGACGGCGAGCGATCTTGTCGGCGCTAATGCGTTCAAACTCGGGCCAGTTTGGAAGCCGTGGCTCTCCGGTTTCTTTTAAATTTTTATCGATGATGAGGACGGCCAGCCATTTCCAGAGATCGGATTTTTGCGGAACGGTTGCTTCGTTCCAGCCGAACGCGGCCGCCGACTTTCTCCACCAGCGTACTAAGTCGTAGACGATTTCGGCGAATTGCCGCCGATCGCGTGCGCCCATTTTTTTTTCGTTTTTAAACGCATGCTCGATAACTTTACCGGCGTAACGCCCTTCGAGCATCACCTGAGCCAGGGCTTCGATAGCAATTGCCGCCACCGGACGGTGAAGGAAAAAACCGCGCGGTTCACGGCCGCCACTCTTACGATCCCGCTCTTCGTCGGCACGGCGAAAAGGGTTTGCCTGCTCGCGAGAGTCCGGTCGTGTTTGAGATGACGGGCCGCTTGTTTTGGAGCGTGAGTTAGAGCGTGAGTTAGAACGTGAAGAGGAGCCCTGCCGTGATATACGTGCCATTAAATTGTCCGTCGCTAAAGATATGAACGTGGTTTTTGACCCCGCCTTCGACAAACAATCCGGTCATATCCCAGAGGTTGAAGAAGCGAGCTCCCGCTAGAAGTTGATAGTCGAGAGCCAGCGAAGATTCACCCTTTAGTTGTGTTCCGAAGACGCCTAGGCCCACACCAGCACCAAAATACAGGGGAAAGCGACTTGAGGCATCGGGAAAGGTGATGATGGGGAGGAAGCTAAACTTGGTGACCCCGCCTTCAGCCATCGCAAAGCGAGAGACATCAAAGCGCATGAGGAGATCCATCGAATTCACCCATTCGCCGAGGCGGTAGGTGACGCCGACATTCCAGCGCCCGACGTTTTCTTGATTCTCTGGCGTGCCCCAGCGGTAGGAGTTGTCAGACACGTAAGAACCGAAGTGGAGCGCCAGGTAGCGATCAGTGGTTCCAGCCGGGGTTCTGCCAGAGCTTTCACTACGAGAAGAGGCGTTGTCGTCTTCGTCGCGATTGTCGGGTCGCTGAGGGGACATATACTTGGCGGCGGCTTGACGGCCGACCTCGGGTTTGAAGTCTCTGCGAACGCGTTCGCGGCGATTGCGGCGCATGTTGCGCTCGGCAGCGCTACCCGGGGTGACGGCGCCCTGATCGGTGACCTCGACCGCTCCCATTCCGTCTTGAAAAACCTGCCCATGGACAGATTCCACGCCGACGAGGCCGAGCCCCAGAATGCCGAGAGCGGAGGTGGCGAGGATCAGAGCGGATTTAGCGAATTCTCTTGGGATTCTAGCGCTGTTCATACTTTAAGGTTCCTTTGAATACCCCGGGTTTCGCAAGCATTCTTCCCCTGATTTTTCTCTGACGTTGACGAGTCTGCTCGCACTCCCTAAAGTGCGCGCCATGCCTGATCTCGAATCTGTTGAACTCACACCACGTCGCCGTTCGCGCGAAATGGCCCTCCAGCTCCTGTTTCTCAAAGCGTTTGCGCCGGACAAAGGTCTTGAGGCGTCGCCGAAGGGGCTTTTTGCCGACTTTGTGCGCGACTTCGACATCGAACGCGAGATCGCCGAATACGGTGGCACGTTGTTCTTCGGAGTTTGTGAAAATCTGGAGACGATTGATCGCACGATCGAGGCGCATGCTCGCCACTGGAAGGTGGCCCGCATGAGTCTTGTCGATCTTTCGCTGCTAAGAATCGCCGTATTTGAGATGACGTTCTTGCATCCGAAGTTGAAACCCAATATCGCGATCAATGAGGCTGTCGAGCTTGCGCGTCTTTTTGGCAGCACGGACTCAGCGTCATTTGTGAACGGGATTCTTGACCCGATCGCACGTCAAATCTGACGATGGGGCATGACTCTCGAAATCTTCAAATCTATCAGCTTTGATGCGGCTTTCGAAAGCCCGTCGGACTTATGGATTCTTCTCGATCCGGATCACAACCCGTGGACTGAGCGTGTCGATTGGGAGCTAGGGCTTCTGATTCGCCGGAGCCGCAATCGGCAGGAAAAAAATCCGAAAGCGCCGCTCTTGCTGGCGACTCCCGAAGGGTGGCCGTCACCGCGTCTGCTGGTTCTCTTTTCTGAAGGTCTGAGCTCTGGGGCTTGGTTAACGCTTGTTCATCAAACATTGACGAAGATGCGTGTGAAAACTGCGACCATTTTGCCACCGCAAGGTTCAAAGCCACCAGCGCCGAAGGAACTTGCGGAGCTTTCTCAGGGTGAATGGGGGATCCGATGGGTCGATTCCAGGAGCGTGTGAGGACGTTTGCCTCACGCGTGAGGCAGGCATGGCGTCGTTATTCGGAGTTTATCGAAGGTAAGGAGCGCGAACACGCGTTGCGCTTTGAGGCTGAACGTATGAAGCCGACTTGGATCATGCGTTCGGATGTCGAGGCCGAACTTCGACAAACCAATAACGTGTTGGATTTTAAAACACTCAGTCGATTTTATCCCTATGGGTTTGAGTTCCGCCGGCATTTTGTTCGTGAACGACTTCGCGACGAGCCTACGTCGCAGCTCCGAGTTCAGGTTGAACTTTCCGCCGTCTTTTCGCATGGTGAAATCTTTCGTCCGGAGTCGCGCTGTCGGATCGAGCCCGAGCTTTTGCCAAGACCACTTGCTAGCGAAGCCTCCTTTGCGGGTGAAGAATTCGATTCCGCAGGGCGCGTGCTGGTGATGAAGGAACTCCGTGAGTGGCTTTCGGAAGTGGGTTTTTCTGACTTTCACACGCCGGAGCTCTATCCAGATGCGAAAGCCTTGATGATTGATCTTGGACGCCGCGGAGCTTGGGTTGTGATAGACCCTCGTCCCGAGGTGTTTTCTCGGCCGTTGGCGGAGAGTCTTGCGCAAGTTGTTGCCGAGGTTTCAAGACGGTCTGCTGTGAAATCCGCTCGCTGGACGGAGCTGGAGCTCTGATGGAAAAGCGACGGGGTACGATTTATATCATCTCGGATGGGACTGGGGAAACGGCCGCTACGATGATTCGTGCGGCCCTTGTTCAATACCAAGATGCCGAAATCAATATTGTTCGCTCCAAAAATGTTCGGACTGAGTCTCAAGTGGAGAGTGTGATAGCCGACGCTTTTGAAAACCAAGGCATTATTATTCACACGGTGGTGAGTCCGCAGCTTAAGCAAGTGATTCAAGAACAGTCGGCGGCCAAGGGTTTGTTGAGCGTCGATCTTATTGGCCCGCTTCTACAGACATTGGATGAATACTTTGGCGGCGGGCCTGGGCAGAGAAGTGTCGGCATTCTTCGCATGGTGGATGATCGCTACTTCAAACGAATTGAGGCGATCGAGTACACCGTCAAGCATGACGACGGGAAGTGTCTCACGGATTTAAACGAGGCTGACATCATTCTGGTCGGGATCTCCCGCACGTCAAAAACACCGCTTTCGATTTTCTTGAGCCACAAAGGCTGGAAGGTCGCCAATATTCCTTTGGTTTTAAACTCGAAACTCCCCAAAGAGCTCTTTGAAGTCGATCAGCGGAAAATTGTCGGCCTTCTAATCGATACCGATTCACTTTCAAAAATCCGCCGAAATCGGCTGGAAAAATTTGGGCAAGACCCGGGGGGCGAGTACGCTCGCATCGGTTATATCGAAAAGGAGATCGAATACGCGCAAGATCTCTTTCGACAGAATCGACGATGGCCGGTGTTTAACGTGACGGAACGTGCGCTCGAGGAGACGGCGGCTGAAATCGTCCGCGTGATTTCTTCTCGTCTTGGTCTTCCAGATCGAATGAGTTTTTAGACGATGTCGCGAGTGGACGAGTTTTTTTTAAATCTTCAAAAGGTCGAGGATGGGCTTTGGCGGCCTCGGGAGTTGGGTACGTCGGCGGTTTCGTATCCTGAAGATGATCACGATGTGTGTTTTTCTTTGGAAGAAAAGTCGCCGTGGTTCATGCATCGCAACTACGTAATAGGCAAGGTCGCCAAGAACTACTTTGGGCATCGAGATGTATTGGATGTTGGTGGTGGCAATGGTGCCGTTGCTAGCTATTTGGAGTCCTTGGGGTTTCGAGGGCTACTGATAGAGCCTGGCCCTCAGGGGGCTCGCAACGCGAAAAAACGCGGTGTTCGGGATGTGATTTGGGCTCAGCTCTCGGACCTTAAACCATCTGCGGCTTTGAAGGTGGATGTTGGGTTGTTTGATGTTGTCGAGCATATCAATGACGACGTCACTTTTATGAAGTCGGTCGGCGATATTATTTCGGCAGAGAGTTCGGTGGCAATTACCGTTCCGGCCTATCAAGCACTTTGGTCAGATCGGGATGTAGAGGCAGGGCATTTTCGTCGGTACACGCTCAGAGGACTGAGCGAGATGTTGGATCGCGCGGGATTCCAGGTCGTCTATGGCACTTACTTCTTCGTTGCGCTTGCGCCCCTGATGTTTCTAGCCGGCTGGCTTTCGCGCTTGGTTGGTGCGAAGCGAGGCCAAGGAGGGGAGATTCAGGCCAAGCATCGAGCGCAGCACCAGGCACTTAAGGTATTGGCGGTCGGGTTTTGGTTAGAAAGACAGCTTTTGAGATTTTTCCCAATGCCGCTTGGTGCTTCGATCGTGGTTGTTGCGAGAAAGAAACCTAAGTCCTAAAAGGTTCCGATAGAGATGTGCCATGCCTCGGGGCTTTCGTACCCATGCGGGTGCCAGTTCTTTCGTTCGAGTTTTTTGCCGTACTCGATACCCGCCACGATTCCACCTGCAAACTTCAATCGGATCGCGATACCTGCAGAATCTCGGTAGGGGGCATCGATATGGAGTTGGGAAAGGAGTACTGCTCCACCATCGTAGAAGATGGCTCCATGGAAATCGCCATAGATAGGGAAGCGCACCTCAGCCTTCAGAAGATAATAGTAGCTATCGGTCGTGACGTAGAAGTCACGCAAGTTGACTTTCCCTAGCTGAACGATGTTCGGTACTCGTTCGAGATCAGGAGCACTTCCCGTTGGCTGAAATCCGCGCAAAGTCGAACGTCCACCAAGGAAAAAGGCTTCTTGATCGGGTACGCCGCCTTGTGGAAGCGTCGAAAGGTTTGCCAAGTATCCGGAGCGGATGCTGGTCGCAAAAATCCATCGCGAACTTCCCAGAATGCGATACGGATAGGAAATCGCCGCATTGAGCTTTGTGAATTTGATCGACTGTGAGGCGTCTTCGGAGCTGCCGAGATACGGATCGGCGTACTCCACCCCGAGCTGAGCATAAACACCTTTGGTTGGATAAAAGACGTTGTCGCGAGTGTCGTATTCCAGCTGAGGCCCCGTCTTGGCGATATTCTGCGTGCGCTTGATGTTGTCGGGATTGCTGCGATCGAACTCGTTTTGGCTAGACAGGTTGTAGGCCGTGTAGATGAGTTTTAGGTGCTTTGTGAGATCGCGCTCGACCTGAAGTCCGATCTCGTTTTTTGCGAGGATGATGGCTTTTCCGTCTGAATCGACACCTGTGAATCGAACGTCGCGAATGAGGTTCAAACGCCCCTTGTTGCGGTCGCGCAAGATGTAGGGTTCGAGATAGCTGAGTGTGATCTTGTGTTCGAGATACGAGATCTTGGGATCGGTCGAATAGCTCGGGTCGGCGCGGAAGCTAATGGCGCGCCCTGTGCCCCAAAGGTTTCTATAGGCGACACCGGCGTATCCGCGAAAGAGCCAATCGCGATCGTAAGCGACACCCACGCCGGACTCGAATGTTCCCGGAGCGCTTTCTTCGACCTCGACGATGACTGTGCGGTCTGCCATCGAAGTTCCCTCTTCTAGAGTGCGAATGCTGACTCTTGAAAAGAGCCCCAGCTTTTGGAGGTGAAAGATCGAATCTTCGCGAACTTCCGGCGTGTAAACATCGCCGGGTTTCATCGAAAGCTCGCGCAAGATGACGTAGTCTTTTGTCAGCGAGTTGCCATCGAGAACGATAGAATTGATTCGAACTTTGGGTCCCTCGTGAACTTGAAACTCGACTGTGGCTTGTGTGCTGGACTCGTTATAGGTGACCAAGCCTTCTTGTTCGTTTAAGATTCGCATCTCAATAAAACCGCGCGATTGATAAAAACTCTTCAGGGCATCAATCGCGGCATTGAGATCTTTGATCCGTAGGGATTCGCTGGTGCGGATCGGGAGTTGGCTTTGCAGCTCTGCTTTGGAAAAAGAATCGACGCCTTCAAAGCGGATTTGCCGAATGACGGTGAGAGGGCCTTCGTCGATGTTAAGCAGAAGCGTCGCTTGGCTTCCGCGCTTGTTGGAAGCAGGCTTATCGGTGTTGGTGGCTCTGGCTGTCTCTTGAGGGTTTGAAAACTCGGAGCGCCAGGATTTGACCTTGGCTCTTAGGTAGCCTTGGTTTTGTAGCTCTTCCTCAAGGGCCTTGATTCCGTCTTCGATATCCTTGCGATTGTAGTAGCCCTCGCCAAGCAGATCGTGGTTTGTGCTGGCGATGAACTGCGCGTAGTAGTTTCCTTGGCGCGAAATATTGCCAGAGATCTCGATGCGTTTGATACGAACCCGAGGGCCTTCGTCGATTTTAAAATGAATCTCTTTTAGGAACGCGGCTTCGTTGGTCGTTTCATTGGCCGTGATCTGCACGTGCGCGAATCCGCTGGTTTGGTAGGATCGCCGAAGCCGTTCGGCAAGTTCCGGCGCCGGTGTAGTGACGGTGCCAACCAGTTGGTCGAGATTCATCTGCTTGATAAGGGAGGAGTCGGTATAGGACTCGTTGCCATCGAATTTAAACTCGAACTTCCAGGGGTGTTCGATCGTAAGCGAGATTCGAACACGTGATTGCGATTCGTCGAATACTGCTTGCGGGTCCAGGACCCGGGCCATCAAGAAGCGGTTGTTTCGTAAATCCTCCGCGACTTCCTTGACGGCATTTTGCAGGTCTTCTTCGGAAAGTGCGCGACCTTTTAAGTGACGAAGCTGTCGCTCGGCACGTGAAACGACCTCGGGGTTGGCGCTTTCAATTTGAACGCGATCCACGATCGTGGGAGTGCCTTCTTCGATTTTTACAATAAGACCGACTTCGGCTTCGTTTGGAGTGGTGAAGTCGACTTCCGCATTCATGCCGCGGTAGCCGCGCTTTCTGTACTCGGTCTGGAGGTTTTTGACCGCCTCGATGAGTTCTTTTCTTTCGAAGACTTTGCCTTCTTCAGTTTGCAGGATTTGAAGAACTTCGGACGTCGAAAGAGCGCGATGGCCTTGAATGGTGATCGATTTGATTTTCCGAAGCGAGGTGGCCACCAAGAGCAGTTCGGATTGGTTGTTGACGCTTCGAGAAACGACTTCGACGTTGGAATACAAGCCGGACTTCATTAAAAAGCGCACGATCTCGTCGACTTCAGCAAGGCTCACGCTGCGTTCGAAAACTTGAGGGAACTTTGCCTGCAAGGATCGGCCTTGGGCTTGCGAAACACCGGTGAAGCGCAGAACGTGCTGAGCGAGCGCGGACGACGGGGTTGCGATTTGAATCAGACCGACAACGAGACACACTTGCGCCAGACGGCGCGTGACGCCGCGAAGAGTGCGCGGCGTACGTGGCTTTCTGTCTGAACAGGGTCTGATTCTTTTCGTCATCGCAGCCTATTTGAACTCAAACTTGTATTCGAAGTCGAGGCCCACTTTTTCCGAGCTTCGAAACTGTTGGCCCGAGGTATCGGAAGTTTCACTTTGGTCGATCACTTGCCCGCTAATGACGCCTGAAACGCGATCCGTAAAACGGTAGCGGAGTTTCGCCTCGGTTTCCGACTTCTTTCCTAGAGAACGGCTCCCGGAAACATCAAGGCGGCGATTGAATTGTTTTTTGATGACGACTTTCTGATAGGCCTCGTTGGTGTCGTCAAAACCAGGGGAGAGCTGGACGTCGACGCCGAGCCCTTTTGTCACGCCCTTGAGAGCTTCGTTGGCAACGCCGCTAAGGAGCTGCTGACTGGCGCCTGTGCCTTGTTGCTGTCCACCGACATTCTCGGTGAGCTTGCGGTCGGTCGTTCCAAGGGCGAGAAGTGAAAGGATGTCTCGTTCGGGCATCGGCGGGATGCTGGAAACAGAGATCTCCGGTTTTTTTCCGGTTCCAGTTACTTGCAAATTGACGTCATAGTCTTCAACACGTGTTCGCGCATTGATATTAAGACGCGGATTGATTTCTAGCGGGTCGTCGAAGGTCAGGATCGCCGATGAGACGTCGAAGATGTTTTCGCGGAACTTGATCTTTGTTTCCGGATTCGCACGCACGACACCGGTGAGTTTCGGCTTTGTCGGCGGTCCTTCGACATGCATGGTGCCGGTTGCGGAGCCTTCGAGCATTTCGTTTTTGGCCTGAACGCCTTTGCTGAAGTCGACTTTGAGGTCCAAGAGCAGAGGCTGGAAGGAGTTCTCGACAAGAAACTTTGGCAAGAACTGATCGCGGCGCAGATCTTCACCCTGTGGTCCCGTGCCCTCATCAAGTTCTTTGGCAAAAAGACCATCTCGTATGACGTAGTTTCCTTTTAAGACGAACGGAAAGTACGACCCGCTGAATGTGAAGTTGCCAGAACCTGTGGAGCGAACCTTGTCCGGGATATTGAGAGTGATGCGATCAAATGTGCCGGAAACATTCACCGGGTAGTTTTTCTTGCCAAGAAGTTCGAGACTGCCCGCGCCTTGGATCTTGCCGTTGGCGAAGTCCGACTTGATCGAGTTGATCACGATTTTTTTATGATTGAACACGAGATCGCTTTGAAGGTTCTCGAATGCGTGTACGAACTCGGGGAACTTGATGAACGCGCGGTCGATATAGGCGGAGCCCATGATGTCGCTGCCTTCGGGGCTCATTTTTAAAGAAATCGCCATCGAGAGCAGACCGCGCAGCTCTTCGAAAAATGGCGTGAAAATTGAAAGCAGATTCATGTCGATCTTCGAGCTGATTTGAACATCCAGATAGCGATTGGTCTGTTCGGCCGACGGTTGGTCGTTGATTTTTAGATGTGTGCCTTCTCCCGTGAGTTCGAAGTCTCGAATCGAAAACAATCCGTTCTTCATTGTCGCCAAAAGCTTGCGCTGGTTGGAAAGCTCGATCGGACCTCGGCGAAGAGAAAGTCGGTCGATCGCGATCTGTCCGGTCGAAGCCCAGAATCCACCTTTGGGAGATTTGAGATCAATGTCTGCGCTTAACCGGCCTTCGAAGTCCTTCCGCCCGCCTGGCCCCGCAATCGCGGCGAAAATCGGAGCGAAGTTCCAGTCCCGGGATTGGAACTTGAGTTCCATTGGCGCGTCGGCGGTCAGTGGCCAAATGAATTCGCCGTTTACTAAGTCACCGAGAAACTTTCCTTGGCCTTCGATCGTCTTAGATTTGAAATGTAGTTCGAAGTCGCTATCTGGTACCGAGGTTTCGGCGATGGAAGTGCGTGTGAGGCTTCCTTTGAGATCGGCATCGGGAGCCAAGACAGGTCCTTTTAAGGCCATGTCAAAGGTGAGAAGTCCGCTTAGGCCAAAGCCGGATTCCGAGATCATATTGGTGTCTTCCAAGCGAAGTCCGCGGCCACGGACTGTCGTGTCGATGGTGCCGTTCGGGTACCCCTCGCCCGTAAGCTGAATGATGGCGTCGCCTCGGGCGAGCGAGACGCGTTCGGATTTCACGTTTCCATTTTTGGATTTTACGTCAAAGTGAACCTGGTCGAAGTTTTCTCCCGCCACGGTGCCTTTGAAAAGCGAAGACTTAAGATCATAGGTCATCTTGGAGATATCAAAAGGTCCGTTTGCCTTAATCGAAGCTTGGCCTGTGCCGGTTACGACAACGGGCGGAGTGAACTTTCGCGAAAAGACTTTGAAGAGATCGCGAGCGTCGAAGAAGGGGACACGCATCGTGGTTTCGATCGACGAGGACTTTAGGTCGATCGTCACGTCTCCGGAATAGCGAGATGTCGTGTAGAAACCTTGAAGGCCTGAAAACTTCAGAGTGCCGGCCTTGTAGCTGGCGTTGGCTTTTGGTTGGCCGAGCCAGAAGTCTTCGAGCCAGACATTTTGCCCTTCAAGATCCATGGAAAGAGTCGCCGCTGCCGAATTGCCCTTCGTCGTGCCCTTTAGTTTCAAGTCACCTTCAAGCTTAAGCCCTCCGAGGGCCGAGAGATCTTTGATAGCCAATTTGTCGGCTTCGTAGGAGATGTCGAAACCCGATTTGTAGCGCACTTCCCCTTTGCTCTTGCCGACGGAGTTAGGAAATTGAATCTGTGCTTCATAGGCGAATTTTTCGAGGTCGAAGGTGAATTCCCCTTTTGACGTGAAGTTCGGAATTCCCGCGATCGCCCCCTTGGCGACTCGCCTCGCTGCGAGATCTCCTTGTACGATGAGGTTTTGTCCATTGAAGAACCCGCCACAGCGAATGACGAACTTGGGCGCAAGTCGAGACTCACATGGAAATTCTCCTTGGGCCGTTAACCAAACCGGAATCGGACCGATTCCCATATTGGTAAGAAACTCGTGAAGCTCAAGTGAGGCCGAAAGTTTTGCGATACGCATCAGCCACGGCGAGCGCCCGTCGGGAAGAACCTCGGTGCCTTGTCCAATACGGATCTCTTTGAGCTCGGCGCGTCCAGCGCGTGATTGGGAGGTGACAAGCGGGATGAAGACTTGTTGGTCACTCCATTTTCCGGTGGCCTCGATCTTATCGAGATCGATCCCTTCGACCGTGTAGTTTTGCGCGAGGATCTTGAAGTCGGCTCCCCATGAAGATTTGGCGCCGAGCTTTTCTAGTTCGGCCGTGATCTGCATCCGGCCAGTCATGGGCGGGGTGGGTTCGGCGTCGTGCAGGGATTTTTGCAGCCAATCACGTGTCGACTTTACATCGAGATCCGACGAGAGCGTGATTTTGCCTTTTTCGAACTTCAGGTCTTCGGTGTCTCCGGTTAGCTCGCCCTTGATGTCGACAATCGAGGAGCCGCGACGGATTTCAATCTTGTTGATCTCGATTTGTTCAGGAGTGAACGCGATATCGAGATGGGGGTTCAAACGGGCGACGAGCCCTGGCTCGAGACCTTTGGGGCCTTTGCGTACAACAATGGAACTCGCCGAGGTCTCGAGTTCGAGTTTCGGCTTTGAACGAAAGCGCGGATGCGTGAGATCGAGCTTGAAGCCTTCGACCTCTAAGCTTAGCAGTTCGTGCGGGACCTCGATACGTGCATTGATGTCGCTTAGGCGAAACGTGGTGACGGGGACTTTTTCAAGAGCCTTAAACAGACCTTCAAGCGGTTTGCCACCCTTGGACTCGGTTCGCGGCACCTGCACCTGTAGCTCGGTACCGGAGATTGCAACTTCGTCGAGTGCGACTTCGCCACGTACGATCTGTAGAAGCGAGAGATCGGCGCTGATCTCCTGAATCGTCATTGGCGAGATAAGCTGGCCGTTGGCTTTTTCGAACTCTTCTGTCGGAAGAATGCGGATATCGTTGAGCGTGATTCCAAGCGGAAGAAAACGAAAGTCGATCGACCCAGGCAGAATTCTAACCGGGAGATTTTCTCGCGAAAAGGTGTCGATAGAAACAAGTGCCCATGATTTGAGTTTCGGCACAGTTTGCGAAATCACCGTGCCAAGAACAAACGCGGTTCCCGCGACTAGTGTCGAGAGGATCATGAACCGGCGCGAGAGGAACTTGCGTTTTAGCAAGCGGCCTCGAGTGGCGGTGACGCGTTTATTTGGTGAAGCCGGCTTTTCCGGACGCCGAGATTTTCGAGCCATCAGGGCGCTTCCTCAATCCACTGCTGAAGGAGAGTTGTGGCCGACCGATAGCTCGGGCGCACCTTCACAAGACTGCGCATCAGCTCGATAGCCGTAACCGTGTCGCCAAGGCCCCAAAGCGCACGTGCACGTGCGTAGGTGAGGGCGAAAGGCGCTTCAGGTTCTCCGGCATACTTCACTTCTAAATTCTCCACTTCGCCGAGTGCGGCGGCGTATTGGCGACCAAGAATCATGGTCTCCAAGATCATCCAGTCAATTCTCTCAGAAAGCCTGCGGCTTTCCAAAATTGCGACGGCTTCTCCATAGAGTTCCATGAATATCAGCATCAAGGCGAGATCGTACAGCTCTTGTTCGCTCGCGTTTTTCGCCATGCTGCGCGCCTGTTTTACTATGGGACGCGCAGCTTCTCGAGTCTCCGGTGTGAGGCGAGAAAATTTTCGTTCCAATTCTGATTTGGGCGGAGATTGTGCAAGTGCGTTTGCCACAATTTCTTGAGCTTCGCGGAACTCAAAAAGATCTTTTTCCCTGCGTAATGCGGGATCGTTCGGGTCGAAGGCTTGGATTTCCTCGAGAATGCGGCGCTCTTGCGTGATCAAACGGTTGACGCGTGCATACTCAAGCCGCCGCATGAGATCGGCGCGTTTGTCTTCGTGCTGGCGCTTTGCGTTTTCCACGCGTCGCATGCGCGCTTCGCGTGGACGAGAGTCAAAACGATCTAGCCCTGTGCTCTCCGCAAGATCATTGGTGAGCAGATCGAGCTGGTAGGTTTGTGACTGGCTCTCGACGCCTTCAAAAATGGCATCGAGTTCAAGCGGCTGGAGTGAGGCATCGACTCGTGCAAGTGCTTCGGCCAATGCGGACCATGGGATGCGTGCATCTTTTTTTAGCTGGCGCCGAATCTGATTGAAAAGATGTGGGAGAAGGCCGGTGTGAATCATGAAGCGTGTGAGGCTTCTGACATCGTCATCGCTTAAAACGCCGGCGTCCCAGCGCTTGGCGAGTTGTGTTGCAACCGAAAGCGGATCGCCACTTTCGATATAAAGCTGTCGGATATCGGCTTCGATCGCAGTCGACATGAAAAAACGTGCTCCCCCGCGGCAGCCTTTATTTTGAGCGATTTTTCGAGGGAAGGGGAGTTTTGCTTTCTTAGAAAGCAGATAGAGCGGGCAAGAAGTCTGGCTAGCCCATCGGCCAGCCAGAGCCCAAGCAGGAATGATCGCGAAACGGACTTACTTGTTTACGCGCTCGACGTACTCACCTGTGCGAGTGTCGATTTTTAGCACGTCGCCTTCGAGGATGTGCATGGGAACATGGACGATGTAGCCAGTTTCCAGAGTCGCTGGCTTCTGCGCACCTGTGACGGTGTTGCCTTTGAATGCCGGATCTGTTTTCACGACTTTCAAAGGAACTGTGTTCGGGCAGTCCACGCCAATGGCTTTGCCGTTGAAGAACATGATGACGACTTCCATGTTTTCCGTAAGGAAGTTTTTAGCTTCGCCGACATCGTCATCGTTCAATGCGACTTGTTCGAAGTTTGTCTGGTTCATGAAAGCGTAACCGTTGTCGTCTTTGTACAAGAACTGCATTTCTTGCGTGTTGATGTCTGGAACATCAAACTTTTCGCCTTGTTTGAAGGTCCACTCACGGTTTTGGCCAGTGAGCAGGCTGCGAGCTTTGCAACGCGTGAACTGGTTTCCTTTCCCCGGTTTTACGTGTTGGAAGTCGGAAACCGCATAGGGTTCACCGTCGACGAGGATTTTGAGACCTTTTTTGAAATCGGAAAGCTGATACATGCTTGGGCCACCTTCTTTAATGGAAAGGCCTAGATTTCCCTCATCAGATGGCAGGCGTCAATTGTCGCCGGATTTGCGCTGCACTTTTTTAAGCAGATTTTGCAGCTTTTTGCGCTTTGTCTCTTGTGGTGGTGACTCTCTAGGCACAGGTGGTGGGGTGTGCTGTCTGACCGGCTGTGGGTCGGGCCGCGGTGCAGGAGTCACTCCGGCAAGCGTCAGCACTTCTTCGGGCCGTAGGCCCATGCGTTTTCCCAAGAGAAGAAGACGGTGCTCAAGGTCTTCTCGTAAACCAAGAGCGCGGACAGCTCGTCCGATATGTGCAAAGGCGCCTTCGATGTCGTTTCGAACCGTGAGGGCATCGGCGATGGAGATTGCGCGATTGGCTTCGCGATCGGCGTGAGTCACCTTGTTTGGAACATTGCTGGAGCGGCTTGTGACTTGCGAGTTTTCTTGAGCTTCGTTTTGGGCGTGCGACCATTCGAAGACGTCGTCGTCAAACTCGTCGGCGGTGAGAAACTCCCACTTCTTCACCATTTTCGAAGCGCGTTCGTGAAGCGGATTTAAAAAGAGAACCATCTTAAAAGCTTCTAGCGCGTCTTTGGGGCGACGAAGCTTGAGCAGAGTTTCTCCTAGCAAAAGGAAGGCGAGAATATTGTCTGGCGAAAGCTCGGCGGCTTTTTTTAATTGATCGACGGCGTCGGCATACGCCTCTTTTTCGATCAAGATTCGCGCAAAGGCGATACGGCCTGCGGCGAAGTCCGGGTGCTGGCGAACACCGCGGCTTGCGACGTCGAACGCTTCGTCGAGCATTTTTAAACGACGATAACCTTCGGCCAATGGCGCAAAGACGCGTGACCCGGGATTGCGTTCGTACTCGATTTGGCAACGCTCGATGAACTCGGTGTTGGGCGGTGCTTCGTAGGTCGTGTTGTTGTCTTTTTCCGCACGCGGTCCCATGGAGACTATTGTTGCACTGCGGTGCCTGTGCTTCAAGCCTTGCTACTCAATGAAACCCGCTGCTTTGATGAAAAAATGCCGAAACCCAAGCCATCGACCATCACCATTCTCGGAGTTGATCCGGGTACACGCCGCATGGGCTTTGGCTGGATCGAGTTTGATGCCTGCGAACCGGATCGCCTTGTCGCTCGCGGTTGTGGAGTGATCGAACCGGAAGGTCGCTTGAGTTTGGATCGTCGCCTGGCGGCAATTCTGGGTGAGCTCGAAGCGATTTTTGCGGAGCGTCGGCCGGCCAAACTCGTGATCGAAAACGTGTTTCTCAGTAAGAGTGTCAGCTCGGCTTTTGTCCTGGGTGAATCTCGTGGAGTTGTGCTCGCGGTGGCGGGTAAGTACGAAGCGGAGGTTTTGCAAGTCGCGACGAAGACGGCCAAGAAAGCGGTCACTGGTCGCGGCGACTCCGACAAGGAAGAGGTTCGCGTGGTGCTCGATCGTTTGCTTCATCTGGGAGGCGAGCTTGCGAAGCTGCCGCTTGATGCGAGCGATGGTTTGGCGCTCGCTTATCAAGGTTGGCGTGAACACGTGACCCAGCATATGGCGACGAAGACGGCGACAAAGACGGCGACAAAGAACGGAGCAACGCTGTGATTGCAAGACTCAAAGGCATCGTGGAATTCAAAGACCAAGAAACCTGCGTCGTCGATGTCGCGGGTGTGGGATACGAGCTTTCGTGTTCGCTTGAAACCTTGGATGAAGCAGCTCTAGGTGAGACCGCGGTCTTTGAGGTCTACACACATGTTCGCGAAGATCAGATCTCGCTCTTTGGTTTTCGTTCGCGCGCGGAGAAAGAGTTTTTTCTTTCGCTGCTTTCGGTAAACGGCATCGGCCCTAAAATGGCGATCAAGATTTTGTCGGCAGGTTCGCTTGCTTCGATTGCGCGAGCGATTGAGGCTGGCGACGCGAAGGCTCTTTCGCAGCTTCCAAAAGTTGGCAAGAAGACGGCCGAACAGCTGGTTGTCTCGCTAAAAGGGAAAATGGGAGTTTACATAGAGTTTGCTGGCTTGGGAGCCGTGTCTGGAAAATCGAGACAAGCCGGTGCAAGCATGCCGCTCGCAAGTCAGAATCCGATTGAATCTGAAATCACAAGCGCGCTTACGCACTTGGGTTTCCGTTCACAAGAAATCGAGCACGTGCTTACGAAGCTGGGCGATCAAACTCGCGAGCGTGGAGAGGCGCCAACCCTTGAAGAGGGTGTGCGTTTTGCTCTTCAGTTTTTGGCACGATAGTTTTTGTCCGATAAGGTTTGAGTAAGGGAGACGGGAAATGGAAGTTTCAAACCCCAAAAAAGCGATCACGAAACAGATCTCTTCAGAGCTTCCGCCTGTTCCGACCGCTCCTGCGACGGTGGGCGGGGCAGCAAGTCGCAACCCGAACTTGTCTGGAACCCAAGCGCCTGGTGAAACATGGGAGAATACGCTTCGCCCAAAACGTTTCGAAGACTTCCCAGGGCAACCGAAAGCAAAAGAAAAGATCGCGGTTTTTGTCGAGGCCGCAAAAAAGCGCGGTGAAGCACTTGATCATATTCTTCTTAGCGGCCCGCCGGGGCTTGGCAAAACCACGATGGCCCATATCATTGCGGAAACGATGGGTGTCGAGTGCAAGACGACATCGGGTCCCGCACTTGACCGCAAGGGCGAGATCGCCGCGATCTTGACAGGTCTTAAACCGGGCACGGTTTTATTCATCGACGAGATTCATCGTCTGAATCGGACAATCGAAGAGTACCTCTATAGCGCGATGGAGGACTTCTACATCGACATCGTCACGGGTGAGGGCCTTGGCGCACGTTCGATGAAGTTTCAGTTGGCGCCGTTTACCCTGATCGGTGCCACGACGCGCGCAGGGCTTGTGAATGCGCCACTTCGCGATCGTTTTGGAATCGTTGAGCGTCTGCAATTCTACACGAAACAAGACTTGGTCGACATTCTCACGCGCTCGGCAAGTATCTTAAATATCCGCATCACGCCTGAGGGCGCGATGGAGGTCGCTCGTCGCTCGCGAGGTACTCCGCGTATCGCCAATCGTCTTTTAAAACGGGTTCGTGACTTTGCGGAAGTTCGTGGTCACGGAGTGATCGACGAGGCGTCGGCTCGTGCAGCGCTTGATCTTTTGGAAGTAGACGAGTTGGGGCTCGACGACATGGATCGCCGAATTTTGGGCCTCATTCACGAGAAGTTTGCCGGTGGCCCGGTGGGAATCGAAACACTCTCCGCCGCTTTGTCGGAAGAGGCGGACACACTAGAAGAAGTCTACGAGCCGTTTTTGATTCAAGAGGGGCTTGTGCAAAAGACCCCGCGCGGACGTATCATTACGGACTCGGCTCGCGCGCACTTGAAAGCGTTCTAACGAGGGCCGGTGCAGGCGTAGGCGGTCTTTGAGAAAAAGGCGCGGTCGCCGATGGGGTCGGTGAGGCCGCATTCCTTGTAATAAAACATGAAGTCGTTTGCGGGACGTACGCGGTGCGGTTTTCCAAACGTGAAACCGTCGCTGACGCCGTAGGCGGCAGGATGCGCGCGCGCGTTTTTCCCAGCATCTTCGGGTTCAAGCGACGTGCGCCACTGCTCTTTGCTTGCGCAGCCAACCGCTCCCAGAAAAATAGCGCTGATGGAAATAGCCAAGAGTCTCACGATCTTCATTTTCTCTAAACTGTGACTTCTTTGCACTTGTTTCGAGTCTGGTGTGGCTGAAGTCTCGACTTTTCTGCGACACTTTCCGAGTTTTGAGGGGCCACTTGGAAGGCGTTTGAGAACGGCAGGTGCAATTACGCAAAAGCATATTCCGCATGTAATAATAAGCATTTAGAAGATGATTTCGAAGTGACTCCTTAGACGTATGTCGGGGCTCTTCTTGCTATGGCCCGGTACTTGAATCAAGGATGCAGATATGTACCTTCAGCGCACGATTCGAAAACGAGTATCGGTTCATGGAATTGGACTTCACAAAGGGCAACCAGCGTCGCTTGCGTTCCGGCCAGCTCCGCCCGATACCGGCATTCATGTCGTGCGAGTCGATCTTCCGGGGTCACCTTCGATTCCCGTGCGTGCGGAGAATATTCAGGCGACGTCGCTTGCGACGACTCTAGGTGGACCGCAGTTTTCAGTGTCCACGGTGGAGCACTGTCTTTCGGCCCTCGCGGCCTTTCGTATCGACAATTTGTTTATCGAGCTCACAGGCCCTGAGATTCCAATCGGAGACGGTTCGGCAAAGGTCTTCATGGATGCTCTTCTGCAGGCCGGTTTTGCGGAACAAGAAGAGCCTCGTCGCTACCTTTATATCACCGAGCCGATTTTTTATGGTGAAGGCGACAAACACGCCTACGTGGTTCCGTATTCGGGGCTTCGTGTGACCTGCACGATCGACTTTCCTCACGCCTGCATCGGGAGAAGTCGAATGGATGTCGACATCAACGAGACAAGCTTCACTCGCGACGTGGGACCGGCGCGCACGTTTGGTTTCTTAAAAGACGTCGAAGCGATGCGCGCACGCGGCCTTGCCCTTGGCGGGAGCCTTGAGAACGCCGTCGTCGTCGGCGATGACGGCGTTGTGAACCCCGAGGGCCTTCGGTTTGAGGACGAGTTTGTTCGTCACAAGGTGCTTGACGCACTAGGAGATTTGGTGACGCTTGGACGCCCGCTTCTTGGGCACGTGGTGCTCTTTAAGGCCGGCCACGACATCATGAGTAAGCTCGTCAAAAAGATCCTAGCTAGCCCAGAGCGAACCAAAGCGCTTTCTCTAGGCGGGTCATGGGAGTCTGAGGCGGCTTCTTCCATTGCCGGTCTTCGCGAAAGCTTTGATCCACGCTAAGAATCCGTGAGGATTCTTTAGGTCCCAGGCGAAATCGTCACGTGCCTCTTGCCTCTTTGGGCGGCTTCGGCTCTAATCGCCGCCGACTCGAGAAGGGGTTTAAAAATGGGAAAACGCATCGTCATTGGTGTTCCAAAGGAAATCAAAATTTCGGAAAACCGCGTGGGTATGACCGACGCAGGTGTCAGACAGCTCGTTCAAGAAGGCCACACGGTCATTATTGAAAAAGACGCAGGTGTCGGTAGCCGCATCACGAATGAAGATTACATTCAGGCGGGTGCGACGATCATCGACTCGGCAAAAGAGCTCTACGCAAAAGCCGATATGATCGTGAAGGTGAAAGAGCCGCTTCCAGACGAATACGATCTGATGCGCGAAAACCAAATCCTCTACACGTATCTTCACTTGGCGGCGGAAGCGAAGCTGACAAAAGTTCTCTGCGAACGTCGCGTGAAAGCGATTGCCTACGAGACGATTCAGCCAGAAGACGGGTCGCTCCCTCTTTTGACGCCGATGTCGGAAGTCGCAGGTCGTATGGCGACTCAGATCGGGGCTTACTACCTTCAAAAAGATCACGGCGGAAAAGGCATTCTCCTTGGTGGCGTCACGGGCGTGAACCGCGGGAAAGTCACGATCATCGGTGGTGGTGTTGTCGGTATCAACGCAGCCAAAATGGCAGTCGGTCTTGGCGCGGAAGTCACAATTCTTGACGTGAACCACAAGCGTCTTGAGTACCTTGATGACGTTTTCCAGGGGCGTCTCACAACTTTGCACTCGAACTCGGCGAACATCGAAGCGAGTGTCGTAAATTCCGACCTCGTGGTTGGCGGCGTTCTTGTCACGGGCTGGAAAGCTCCAGTTCTTGTGACGAAGTCGATGATCGAGCGCATGCAACCGGGTTCGGTTGTAGTTGACGTCGCAGTCGACCAAGGTGGCTGTATTGAAACTTGCCGCCCAACGTCGCACCAAAATCCGACATACGAAGTAAACGGCGTCATTCATTACTGCGTTCCAAACATGCCAGGCGTTGTTTCGCGAACATCGACATACGCACTCACGAACGCGACTGCGAAGTACGCTTCGATGCTTGCGGCTCTTGGTGTTGAAGATGCGATCGCGAAAGACAAAGCTCTGTTCAAAGGGCTCAATGTTTACGGCGGCAATATCTGCTACGAGCCGGTCGCTCGATCGCTCGATATGGAATACAAACCTTACCGCGTTTAATCTGACGATCGGCCACAGCCGACGAACTGGACGGGAGCTTTCGAGAAATCGGGCTCCCGTTGCTTTTTAGGCCAGCATGAAGCCAGCACCCGGAAAGAATGAGGGCGAGAGCGAGGCTCAGCGGCCGCCAGCTCGTGCTTTGACTGGCTCTTTTTTGAGAGTTGCGGCGCAAGGTGAGTGCCAGCGCCAAGCTGATCAGAGAAAGGCTTACGATCATGCGCTGGGAGTCTGAGATTTGAAACCGCGGAGCAAGATCTGGAGCCAGTCCGCCAAGAAGGCCTACAAGTTTGTGGGTGAACTCCCATGTCCAGGCGAAGACGTCACTTAGCCAGAGAAGATGTACTTGTGAAAGCCCGTGATGAATAAGCGCGAGAGGTATGAGGACGCCGCCGATGAGCGGAGCCAGTAGCAGATTGCTCATGGTCGCAAGCGGGTGAGGGAGTCCCAGTGGCAAAAGCAGCGGCAAGAGGGCCCACCAGAGGGCCGCTTGCAGCGTGAGAGCTGCTAGCCAAGGCCGCCGATGTAGCGAGCTTCCGACAACCTCCAATAAAACGGAGGCGAAAAAGGAAAGCCCAAGCGAAAGCAGGTCACTTGTTGCGCTCACGGCCGGAAGGGCCAGCCACGTGGCCACAAAGCCAGCCTCCTGGCCTTGATAGCCATGCCGCTTAAGGCTTGGGCGAATGAGAAAATCAAGCCAGGCGCGAAGCACGGGTGGTTCGAAGCGATTGGCTGCCGCTAGCCATGTGATGGTCAAGAAAGTCACTGCGTGGACAAAAAACCAAAGATGCCGCTTTTGAATCTGTGTACGGGAAAGTGCTAAGAGAACAGTCAGCGAAAGCGCATAGCGCACGAAGATCGCGAGCACGGAAAGATGACCGCCGGATACGACGAGTACGTGGATCATTCCCAGTTCTCGCCAGGAACGAAACTCATCCTTTTGATCCTTTAAGTTTCTTCCGCAGACGAGAGATTCTTGAATGCGCCGAACATCTTCCGTGGATGAAAGTGGAGTGGTTTTCAGGCAGTGCTCGTGAACTGGGCGCGTGATCCGTGCGCACCATGAGGGCAAGAATGAGTGGGCGACGAGAACGAAAAGGAATAGAGTAAATGCCAGTCGAATCATTTCAGCTACTTAGAGCAAAATGAAAACCGACTCCGTTAGCGATCTCCGTATTTCAGACTGTGACAGGTTTTCGATTGGCGGATTTAAGAAGGAAAACAGAAACAAACCAAAATCTGAAAATTTCAGTGTTTCTTAAGTCAAAACAGTACCTTATGAATTGTACAAACACTCAGCAATCCGCTGAAACCCTTATCCAGTCACGGGTCCAAGGTCCTGAGAGGCCACTGATCCACACTAGCTGTGGAAAACTGGGTTTTTCTGAGGAGAACCTTCGAAAGAACCCTCCGAGGTGTCGCGAAAATCGAGCTCTCCTCGACCGAGGCCTGGGTTGATTTGCTTACGCACTTCTCATCTGAGCTGACGCTCCTTACCATTAGGGAAGTATGGCAAGACATGGATGTTTTTCGATCAGCCGTGGCAGTTTGGTATTGCTGAACTGCCTTGTTTCAATTGGTTCAGCTCTGGTGCTTAGCGGTTGCGCTGGGACTCTTGGCGCAAGCGGAAGTGGCAAACAAGCTACGGGGCTTTCTCGTGAAGAGCAAACGGCCCGTAAGCTTCGCCGAGCACAGGTGAAGATTGAGAACCTGAAAGAGAGAAATCAGATTTTGCGCATGCGTCTGAAGATGCTCACGCGCAATGGGGCTGTTGCGCCGCTTGCCGCCGAGGAGTCCACGGACCCATTGAGGGGTTTCGAGCCTGGGATCGTGACAGAGGTTCCTATGGACGCAAGGAAACCCGTGAAGCCGTCGAAGCCAGACATGACAGTTTCGCCGAAAGAACCCGTTAAGAACATGCTGGATCTTCGAGCAGTGGGACAGCTTCCGAAAGAGCTGCCCCCAAAGTCCTCTCTTGCTCAGAAAGCGCGTGCACAGGCTCGGCAGGCGCGTCGCTATGAAGCCGCCAGTATGGGACAGCGAGCGCCCGCACAGGCTCGTTCGGAAGAGGCACTTGGCGAGCAGGCGGATCGCGCACTTTTGCGCACGATGCTTGGGCAGTTGAAATCGGCAGATTGGAATGGGGCCGAGCGGACGCTGCGTCTTTTGGAAAAGTCTTATCCCGAGTCTCAGGTCTTTGGCGAAGCTCGCTTTCAGATGGGGCTTTATCACTATCGTCAGCGGAAAACGGCCAAAGATGCGCGCGCTCTTGAAATGGCCTTGCGCTCGGCGGACTTTCAATTCGCTGAGGCGCTTCGTTTGAAAAACCTCGAGCCTCGTGTACAAGCCGGCTCGGCTCTGATGCGCGGAGTGATCGCTCGCTTGCTCCTTCAGGGCGGGGGCGAGGTACGAAATCGCGAGATCGCCCAGCAGAACTTTGAATACGTCATGAAGAAATACCCCAAGACGATGGAAGCTCGTCGCGCAAAACGCGAAATGGCCGCCATGGAACGGAGAACTCTGTGAGCAGAGGGAAGAAGACGGGTGCGACGCTGTCGGCAACGGCTGTGGTGCTAGCATTTCTGATGTTGAATCAGGGCGTGCGAGCTCAAGACTTTGAAGACACGATCGAGTCCGAAATCGACATGCTCTCCGACAGCGGTGCGGGAATGTCCGACGATATGTCTACCGATATGTCCATGGACCCGGCGCCGAGCCCGTCGCCGAAACCAGGCGCCACGGCGAACTCGTCGCCCAATGCGTCGGGTTCCGGTGAACAGCTTTTCGATGAAGAACCGCTTGGACCGATGGAAGGTCTTTCGGATTCCGAAATGGAGCCACTTGAAAGTCCATTTGAGCCACCGGCGAAAGCCTCGCGCTCGGAACCTGTGGTGCCGGAAACTCCCGAGACCGAGTCACCGACCATGAACGCTGGCGTCTCGGTGGCGCCCGGTAGCGATGAGCCGAATTCGCAGTTTGAATCGCGTTTGGCGCAGATTTATACCGAACATGGCGAACCGGTGAGCGACGAGAAGTGGACCTCGCTTGTTGGAACACGTGCAGCGGAAATGTACTCTGTGCAGGCCGGAGATACGTTGTGGGATCTTAGCCGAACACTTTTTGCTGACGGATTTTATTGGTCGCGCCTCTGGGCGGAAAACCCCGAGATCCAAAACCCGCACCAGATTTCCAAGGGGCAAGCCATTCGCTTTGTTGGCGGAACCGAGGCTGCGCCGCCGGAGATTCGCGTTGTGCAAGATCAGCCAGATCCGCTGATCGAGCAGAGCAACGCCGCGTTTGATCGCGAAGATGAAGTGCAGGCGATTCAAGATCTTCCTCCGGCCGAAGAAAAGGCGGATATCGATATTGAAATCGCACCGACACGGGCCAAAAAAGCCGAGCCAAAGCCGATTGTGGGCGAAGCTCCGGTTTTCCTCGAGGACATGGAAGGGCGTATCACACAGGCCGATCTTGAAGCCGGTGTCGTGATCGAACAAAACGAACTCGTTCGTCGTCCAAAGATTCCGCCTTCGGATGTCGAGCGTCGCCCGGTTTTAAAGGACATTCCGCGCTCCTTTGCTGAGCTTCGCCCGCGCATGCCAGACAAGACCGTTACGATTCGACGTCGTAGCAGCATCGCGGAGAAAGTGGCGGCGGCGATTGTGCCAAGTCACATCGGTTATGAGCGTCGTCCGGAACCAATGGGTAGCGTCGTGGAAGCCGAGGCGGGTGAATACGTGGCCAGCATCGGTCAGACGATTTTGATTGAGGCCAACGAGCCACTCACGGTGGGATCGAAGGTCTTTACCGTGACCGAACGTTATAAGGTTTCTGGCATCGGCTATGCCTACGAGGTTGGCGGTGTCATTCGTCTTATGGAACTCGTGGATGAGAAAAAGCAAATTTACCGCGGACAAGTGACATACGCGGTCGGGCCGGTGCGTGTGGGTTCGGATGTGCTTTTGGGTGAGCCGCCACGAGTCGCGGTTTCCTCAAAGGGGCGACGTGTGACATCGAAGCTTGTGATCGCAGGGGGCGGGGAAGATTCCGATCGCACGATGTTTGGCGATAGCGCGATCGTGTTCTTGGAGGCTGGTAGCGAGAATGAGGTTCAAGTCGGTGACGTGCTTGCTGTTCAAGCCCGTATCGGCGAACGCCGGAAGTCCAAGATTCCCGAGGTTACAGCTCCGATTGGAATTTTGAAGGTGTTTTCGGTTTCAGGAAAAATGGCGTCGGCGTTTGTCGTGTTGTCGACCAGTGAGATCCGAAAAGGGGATTTCACCGGCCCGGCGTTCCCGACACGTCTTCCGGACCTCGTCCAAGAAGCGCCTCGAGTTTCGCGTGCTCCTGGTGAGTGAACTTAAAGTCTAAGCTCGATCCTTGAACGTCTCGAATTTCATGATGCATGAGATTCGAGACGTTTCGATTTTGGAGCCTTTTTACCCTTCTAAACTCACCGAGCTGGCCGAGCCGCCACCGGTGTTAAGTGTCTTGGGTCAGCTGGATTTCGATTCGCGGCCGGTGTTGGCCGTGATTGGGTCTCGACACTCCAGTGTGCAAGCCGAGACCTGGATGCGCCGGTATTTGCGGCCGTTGTCGCGTAACTGCGTGATCTTAAGCGGCGGCGCACGCGGAATCGACGAGATGGCGCATGCGATCGCCATCGAAGAAAAGCAGCCGACGGTTGTCGTTTTGCCTTCTGGGCTGAATCGACCTTATCCGAAAGATTGGATGAGTCGGGTGGATCTCGTCGTGCAAAACGGAGGAGCTTTGCTTTCTGAATATGCGCCCGACACCGAGATTCGAGCTTGGCATTTTGAAAAGCGCAACCGCCTGATTGCAGCTCTTGCTGACGTGGTTTTGGTGGTCGAAGCTCGCAGTCGCAGTGGAACAGCGATTACGGTTCGTCACGCACTAGACCTAGGGCGTCCGGTCGCGGCCTTGCCGTGGTTTCCGGGAGACGCAAGAGGGGAGTATTGCAACGAGATCCTAACAAGGGGCGGGATTCCGGTTCGCAATGCCGAGGATCTTGCGGGGCTTTTGGTCTCCGAGGCGCGCTTGCGAATGGCGAAAGCAAAACAAGTGAGCACGTAAGCCTGGCGGCGAATGTTCAACTGTTCCAGACTCGCTTTAGCAGAAATATTCCGGCGATCGAGAAGATGAAGTTTGCGATCCACATCGCAATCCAAGGTGGAAGAGTGCCATTGCGGGCGAGGCTTTCGCTGGTGACGTAGAGAATCCAGTAGGCCACGATGATTCCAATCGAAAGCACGGCGCCACCGGCCTTCACATTTCGCCGATTGGTCACGGTGCCAAGGCCAACACCGATCATGCCAAAAACCAAGCATGCAAGACCAATAGCGATGCGCTTGTGAAACTCGGTCTGTAGCTCAAGCTGTTTATCCTTCTTCAGTTCCGGATCTCTGAGGCCTGCTAGGATTTCGGTGAGACTCAAAGAAGGGGGCGACTTTGAGGAGACCGACTCGTTGATCGGATCAAACAGTTGCAGATCGTAGGTTTTGAAATCGATCTTCGTATGCCGAGCATCGGTTGTGCGGTGAATGCTCCCGTCGAGCAGTTGCAGTGAGGCCGCGTGGCCCGGTTTTTCCGGGTCTTGGACAAGTCGTCCCTCGCGGGCAATAACGGTGATGGCGGAATCGCCACCGCGTTCGTCGTAGATGAAAACATCGTGAAGTTCGCCGCGTTTGTTGTCGACCTTGTTGGCGTAGACGACGAGGTCAAAAAAACCCTCGGAGAAGGTGCCTTCTTTGATCGTCACCCCGGGTTTCATCGAACCCAGTTTCGAGACCAGAACTTCGAATTGGCGGTTGCCCCACGGGGCTATGTGAAAGGAGGTTTGCAGGCTTAACAGACAAACCAGGGTACTTAGAATAAAGGCCGGGGTCGCAATCGAGGTCATGCTGAGGCCGCTGGCACGAAGCGCGACGAGCTCGGAGTCGGAGCTCAGACGACCGTAGGTGAGAATCACCGTAAAAACGAGGCTCATCGGAAACAAAATGGCGAGAAAGCTTGTTGAGAGATAACCCATCATCTGAACGACGGTCGCAAGCTTGACGCCGTGGATGAGAACAAACTCGGTCAGGCGGAGCGCCTGGAACATCAAAAGGATAAAGACGAAGACGATGACCCCGAGAAAGAACGTCGGGATCATTTCCGCTAAAACATATCTGATGAGAAGTTTCGAGCGCGCCACCAGTCACTATTCTCTGGTGGCTCGTCCGCAAAGTCACTTTTTAATCGGCAAGGTTCGGGCGCGCCACTGCACGCCCGCATGCGCACGCCCGAAAACACACGCCGCGCTTAAGCAAGGGAGCGGGCTAATAAATGAATTGGCCGACGTTTTCTGGCGCTTTAATCGCCTCGCGAACTTTCATCGCCATGCGGATCATCGGTTCCCAATGTTTGAGATTCAGCTGAGAAGCGGCATCACACTTTGCCTGCATCGGTTCCGGGTGGGACTCGATGAAGAGTGCGTCGCAACCGGCCGCCACGGCCGCCATCGTGAGATGCGGCACGAAGCGTGGTTCGCCACCGGCGGGGTCCGCCGACGAGATTCCGTAGAGACGAATGACGTGCGTGGCATCAAAGCAAACCGGCGCGCCAAGCTCTTGCATGATCGGGATCGAGCGCATATCGGCAACCAGACGGTTGTATCCAAAACACGCGCCTCGTTCGGTGAGGAGAACGTTTTTGTTTCCTACCGAGTGCATTTTCGAAACAGCACCCGACATATTCTCAGGAGCGTTGAACTGCCCCTTCTTGATATTGACGGGACGGCCCGTGCGGCCGCAGGCCAGAATCAGCGAGGTCTGTTGGCACATGTAGGCCGGGATTTGTAGAACGTCGACAGCTTCCGCGACTTTTTCGACATCCTCTTGGCGGTGGATATCTGTCAGAACGGGAATGCCGAACTCTTTGCGGACTTCCGCGAGGATCTTTAAACCGTCGTCGGCCATAGGGCCCGTCCAGTTTTTCTCGGAGCCGCGGTTGTCTTTCTCATACGAGCTTTTGAAAATCAGCGGCATTCCAGTTTTTTGCGAAAGCTCCGTCAGCGCACGCGCGGTGTTCATGATGAGTTCGCGGCTATCGATCACGCAAGGTCCTGAGATGATCGCAAGTCCATGCCCTTTGCCGATTCGAATTTTCGTTCGCCCAGCGTCGACAACAAATTCGCGATCGGGGAGAGTTGTCGTTTCGGTACGGACTTTGAGATTTTGTTCAGTAGCCATTTTTTTGCCTTCTTACGGCCTTTACGAGCCGGTAGGGTTTGTATTCGCCAATTCTATAACCAGTTATCCGCTCCAAAACATCACTGGCGAAAAGATTCCAATCTTTGAGCGACCATTCCAGGATACTTAAGCGCGGGTCAAAACTCCAATCCTGCGATGCGACGAGCGGTTTCATCACCTCGGGATGCGTTCCTTTGTAGGGACGTAAGCCATATTGCCGCGCGTATTCGAAGTTTTCAAATTCATGATCTCGTTTATTGCCATGCCACCAGCGATTCAAGAGCTTGCTTTTTTGGCCCATCATTTTTGGGGGTTTCACCCATCCATAGTGGAAAATACGGGCCTCAGTTTGCAAAACCTTGGGCTTAAGCAGTCGGCCGTCGTGGGGGACACGAAAGCCTTGGGCGTCATTGTGGCTTTGAATGCCGCTGGATTTACGCACCAGGCGAACTTCCCTGCGGTACCAGCGGCGCGATGTCGCGATGGTCGAATAGCTGCCGTAGAAGTGAATGTAGTTGAACAACAAGCCTTCGATTTCAGGGCGCGCCGCAGCTTGGGCGAGGCCTTCACGGATCGTGGGAAGGTCCTCTTCATGGAGGACCTCATCGGCTTGCAAGTAAAAGCACCAGTCGTGTTTGCAGGCGGCCAGGGCTTCATTCGTCTTCTCGCTCAAGATCAGACCGCCCTTGGTTTTCTTCGTGTCCCAGAAGGAATCGAAGATCCGAATCTTTGGAGAAGCTAGGCTTTCGAGCATGGCTCTTGTGTCGTCGTCGCTTTGACCAAGACCGATGACGAGTTCGTCGACGAGCGGGAGCAGGCTCTTCAAGCTCTCGAGAATCGGATAGCCCATCAAACGAGCATTTCGAATCACAGTGAAGCCGCTGATGGGCGGAAGCTGAACGGGGTTTTCCATGAGGCGATTGTTGTAACAATCCTAAGGAGGTGAAGCAAGGCGTTACAGACGTTTCCCGTCCGCAAATTTGCAGATACGCTGCTAACTGTGCGGCGGATTCTCCTTGTCATAGATGATTTCAACGAGCTTGTCGGTCTTGAAACCCTGTTCCGTCGTTTGGGGTTCGACGTTCTAAGTCTTGGGCGAGAATCTCTAGTTGTCGATGCGATCTTGGGTTTTCCTCCGGATCTTGTGATCGCAACGGGCCGAGGACGGCATATCGACGGCCTTCATTTGGCTTCCAAGCTTCGCATCGGAACCGTGAACCCGCGTCTCGTGGTGCTCATGCCGTCGCGAGACGACGGCGATTTCAGTTCGGACCCAGATCTGCTGCATGCCGATGTCGATGCCGTGATCGAAACGCCGTTTGATCCGCACGCGGCGCTCAAGGTTGTGGCGCGGCTGTTGGCTATTCCGTCGGAGCCACTTTTAGACAAATTTGCGAAGATCATTAACGCAAGGCTTTTTGAGCCCGAAGAACTTAAGATCATCAAACATCAAGAACCGCCCGAGCGACTGATTCATGTCACGGGCACTGGCGAGATCATGCCTTCGGCGATTCCTAGCGAGCAGGCCGAAGCGACCGCGGTGCGACCGAAATCCGAGCGAGAAAAACGCTACGAGAAATTTCTTGCCGAGGAAGTCGAAGCGGAACTGCCGCCGATGTTGAGCGCCGATCACATGCGCGATGCCAGACTTCGTCTTGAAGAATCCGAAAAAAACCGATCGATCGAGGAAGAGCAGAAAATAGCCAAGCTACAGCGGGAAAAGCGCGAGTTTGTGCGTGCGATGATCGAAACAGCTGAGAGCCAAAATCCCATTGAGGTCATTCGTCATCTCAAGGCGAACCACGGCGCCAACGACGACGAAGACTAGGTTCTTTAGCTGGCTAGCGCTTTTTCTTTCCGCCCAAAAGGGCGCCCAAGACATCTTTGAGATCGCCACGGAGCAAGTCGACGGGTTTTTCTAGGCGTCCCGCTTGCAGGCTTAAGACATTCATTTCCCGCTTGGCATCGACGAAGTTTGGTTCGATTCCGACCGATTGTTCGAGCGAACGTCGGGCACCGTCGAAGTCGCCAGAGGCTTTTAGCACGAGGCCTTTTACGAAGAAGTAAACGGCGTTGTGGCGATCTTCCGGTGGAACGGCGGAAAGCTGATCGCGAAGTTTGTTCACCAGCTCTTCGTCTTTGTCGGCGCCGATACTCTTGATCTGCGCCCACATCAGAAGCAGGCGAAGGTCGGTTGTCATCGGAACATTTAACACGGCGTCTTCGAGCATCTCTTTGGCTCGGCGGATATCACCCTTGGTGAGGCAGGCGCGAGCCTGTTCCATCATCTGTTCGGCTTCCAAAATCTTCTCGGCGCGACCCTGTTCGAGTTCGAGGAGATAGTTTTCGCGCGCGGCCGGGTTGGAGAGGACCTCGTTGGCTTCTTGGATCATGTTAAAACATTTGCGGGCCAAATCGCGAATGTCGATTGGTGCATCCGCACCGAGGCGGTCCGGGTGAACTGTTTTTGCTAGTTCATGATAGGCGCGTTTGATTTCCACATCTTTGGCTTTTGGTGAAACACCCATTCGCTCAAAGAAGTTTTGTCGTTCGAGATCCTGTTCGAGTTTCTTAAGTCGTTTGCGCTGGACTTGAACGTCGGTGGTTTTCATCTCCTCGCCAAAGCGCACGTAGCCGCCCAGGAAGAGGTTATGAAATGCCGGGAAGAAGTCCGAATCAGAAAGGCCCGACTCCATTTGTAGCGACTCAATCGTCGGTCCTTTAGGAAGCAGCGGAAGAATTTTTGAAGCTCGTAGCACGGCCGGACCCGAAAGGGTGCGGTTCATGTCGTTGTGGTCGGGGCCGGGTACGATCTTGTTTCGCATCCACGGCGTGTAGAATGTCTTGACCCAGTCGACAGGAAACTTCGAGGTCGCCCAGTCATTGAAAATGTCGTTTAACATGGGCATGTCGATATTGGCTTCTTCGCGAAGTTCGTCGGTTTCCACGAATGAGATCTTCACGCTCGTATTGCCGACGATTTTTCCCAGTCGAATACCTTGCTGCTCGGCCATCACGATTTGAATGGCGTGAGGGCTCAAGAGGTTGGCATCGACCAGTCGCTCACCAAGCTTTTTGACGCTCACTGTTTGCGCCATCGCGGCGTCGAGCTCTTCTTGTTCAATGAAGCCATGCTCCACCAAGAGAACACCGAAGTAGGACTTTTGATCGCGATTGGCGACCTGGATAATTTCACCGGCTTTAAAACCGACGAGCGAGGGTTCGCCGTCGGCGCTGATGATGTTCAAAAGCCCGGAAATTTTTGGGTGCATGAGAATCGAAAAGATCCAAGGTAGCTCGTAGCCGTGAACGGACTCGCTGGCGTTGACAGCCTTCAGGCGTTCGCCAGGTGTGATTTGCGACTTCGTCATGAGTTCGATGACTGGCGAGACCGGAATATCAATCAGGTGCCCGACGCATTCGTTGATTTGGCGTAAGACGTCCGGAAGATCGACGGGTTTTGTGATGAAAGATTTGGCACCGAACTTCGTGATCGATTCTTTGATGAAGTTTTTGTCCTTGAAAATCCCGGACATCAGGATTTTTGGAATGCCGACGGCGCCTTCTTCGTCGATCTTTTTGACAAGCTCGCGACCGTTCATCTTTGGCAACATGCAATCGATGATCGCAAGCTGAATAGCATTGGTTTTCAGGGCGCCAAGAGCGTCGTCTGGTTTATGCACCAAGATCGGATTATAGCCTTCGCGAATGACAGCCTCTTTAAGGGCGGAGCCGAAGGTGACGTCGTCGTCGACGATAAGGATTTTGATCTCGTTCTTGAGCATATGGTCTTATCGGTCAGTTTGGCTTCGCCGGTAGAGGTGGACCAGAGGAAACCGCATGGTTGCTATGCGTTAGGATGCCTCAATTTGAGAATCACGACTATTTGAACGACTGGGCAGCTTGACCTAGGTCTGATAGACTTCAAATATTGAAGATGATTTGATCATCGGCAGAACTGATTTGGGAAAGGAAAGACGCCATGGGAGTCAACACCACAGCAACGACAGACGGAACTTTTGAAACAGATGTATTGAAATCGGATGTTCCGGTTTTGGTCGACTTTTGGGCTGAGTGGTGCGGACCGTGTAAGTCGCTTGCACCCAAGCTTGAAGAAATCGCAGGCGAGCTTTCTGGCAAAGTAAAAATCGTGAAGCTCGACATCGACAACAACCGAGAGATGACGGAAAAGTTCGGCGTCCGCGGTATCCCGACGATGATTCTGTTCAAAGGTGGCGAGCAGGTGAACCACATGGTTGGCAATCGCTCGAAAGAAGAGATCGTGAGCTTTATCAGCTCGGCGCTATGATTGGTGTCGCGCGGCCGTTGGCCGCGCTTGGCTTTGCCACTGGTTGGACCATTTTGCCTCACGATGAAGTCGTGAGGTTTTTTGTTTCATGGCGGTTTGCGATGGGCATAAACGCCAAGCCTGACGGCGTCCGTGCGACTGGAGCGATATAAATTGTCGCATGCAGTGGCAGTCGACCGTACATGGTTTGCGAAACCCGGGCCGGCGGCCTTAGAACCGCGGCTATGAAATCAAACACTCGATCAAGAGCTCTTTCTTTTGTCGCTGGCTTGCTGTCGTTTGGTCTTTTGGTTCAAGCCGCTCGTGGCTCGATGATTCGCCCAGACGCGGACCTCGATTAGTACCGAACCGGCTTTCAACTTGAAATCGATCAGGCATTGAAGCTGTTTGCGGAAAGCTCGGTCGAGGTGACCCAGCGCGTGACGGACGATAAGTTCCCATCGTTCGACCTTCGTTGGTCGGAAGTGCGGCCAGACGGATCGATCATCCATTTGAAGTGGGACGCATCGGGCAGGATGGAGCAGTTCTATCCGATCGATGGTCGAAACTCGCTGATCACACGAACTGCGGCGGTGTCGAACCGGCAGAACTCTCAAAAAAACGAAGTCGAGACCATCACCGCCTACCGTATCGACGATCTGGCTTGGCTGAGAGAGGCACTTCTCTTGCCGGTGATTCACGAGCATTCACGGGACCTGCGCGGTGAAAGGCAATTGTCGGAAAACGGTCTCGACTACGGCTATAGGTCAAAAAAGACAGCTGGTTTACGATCAAGCGACTTGGCGGTCGTGAGCTATGCAGTTTCGGATATCAGTCGGATCAAACCACGCGCCCGGCGGGCCGCGTGCAGTTTCCCAAGAGCCCGGATGACTATGCTTATTGCTCGAGTCTTTAATCGAGACGGT
>CAUJGS010000103.1 GCA_963170185.1 Bdellovibrionota bacterium | reverse complement strand
CTGGCTAGCCGCCCGCCCCGGCTCCGATAAACCCACCAATGCGAAGTTCGTATGGTTGATGATTCCGTTTGTCGCAGTTTGGAACTGGCGTTGGTTTATCTGGAAACAGATCCAAGTCGGCAAAAAAAATCCTTACCTACGCCCGATCGCGATCGTCGTCGAAAAAGTCTTGCGAGCCGTCGAGTCGGCGGTCGGTGCTCTCAGCCGTTCCCCCTCCACGCTCGGTCACGTTGGAAACAAACATGTAAAACCATTCATCGGACGTTTCGGACTCTGGCGGATTCGAGTCGCATGGGAGGCAGTACTTGGCCAAACATGGCGGATCACGATTCCCGCTAAGCGCGTCGCCGCGTTCCTTCAGCTTTGGCGCCTACGCGTCGCCACCCAGTGGGTTGGCTCTCAGCTATGGAAACTCAAAGTTCCTCTCACGCGCCTGCGCGGCACGACCGCACGTTTGCTCGCTAAAATTCCATTCTGGAAAGCACGTGAACATGCCAAGACGATCTTTAAGCAGCTATGGCGAGTGCGTGTTCTATTTGAGCGCACTTACGGCACCCTGATGCGCGGTCTTGCCACGTTACAACTGTGGCGAATAAAAATCTGGTTTGAACGATTATTCGCCCAATCTTGGCGCTTCAATGTTCTTGGCCAACGCATTCTTGTGGAGTGGGCGCGATTCATCGGTCTTATGCACCGCCTGTTCGGCTGGACATACGGTCGTGCGCTGGAAGCGAGAACTCTTTGGACAACTGCCATGTTGCCAAAGTTCGCCGCCCTCTTGCGTAAAGGTTCCTATCCGTTTCGCAAGGTCTACTATTTCACAAGCTATCAGCTTAAAACTCGACTCGGCTCCAATCGCAAGGAGCCGTCGTGAGAGATCGCCTACTCCCCTACGACGAGAAGATCTCTCGACTCGTGACTTGCCCCATCGCTATGGGTGCACTTCGGCGCGATCCGAGTTCTTGGGCAGACGACGCCATCTACTACCATTCCAATGGCTATCGTCCGGTTCTTAGCGGGGGGCTTCACGACCTCGAACTCTTAGAGAAAGGCATTCGATACGCTCAAGAGTTTCGACCGCAAATCCGCTTCGCACTTTTCACCCACTGGTCCGAATTGCTTCGCAATGAAATTCCAGATTCTGTTCGCGAACAGCTCGACGAGATCTATGTCGCCATCGACTCGATGCCATCGATTGCCGAAGCGCAGGCAATCCGGGCTCGCTATCGTCCGAAATGGGTTCTGATTCCGCGACTTGGACTCAACTGGAAAAAACTGATCACCGAGTGCCTTCTTCCGAACAAACGGGGCTCAGTCACACTGCTTGCGCCAGAGCCAAACTCACCCGATGGCCCCTATCTCTCAAGCGATGAGCTCTTGTTGAATATCCAAGAGCTACAGATCGACCACCCTTTGATCGAAATTCGCCCGGCCCAGCACGAATGGTTCCTGCCGACCGAGCTAAAACCATGGAGAATGCACGCACGCGACCGACGCTCCGTTCAGCTTATCCTGGGTGGACCAGACCGATCGACATTCACCTCCGCCGGTCTTTCGACAGTCAGCTTTATCGTGCCCTTTCATTGGAAAGGCGACGAGGCCTCGTTAGATCACTTGCGAAGAAACCTCGAGTCCTGCCTACGCACCACCGATCAGATTTACTCTATGGCGGAGACCATCAGCACGGAATTCATCGTCGTACTCGACCGCGCACCGGCGGTTTCCGAACTTTCGGTCGAGGACTTCGTGCAGTCGCTAGACCCGCGAATCGCGCAAGGCCTCACCTGGCTCGAAGCCCCTCGCTTTACCATGGCCGCAGATTGGCGCGCGGGCTGGATTCGCAACGTCGGCGCCGAGTACTCACGCGCCGGCTCTGGAAGCTACCTGGTTTTCTTAGACGCCGACTGTGAAATTGCAGACACTCGGCAAGTCGCATCGGAAATTGTAAACGCACGCTACAGCTTGATCTATACAAGTCTGGTCGATCTCAAACGTAAGGATCTCTCTAGCCAAGAAACCGCGCCCTTTCAGGTCTGTAGCTCGCGTCTACTTATCATTCGTCGTTCGCTCTTTGAAAACCTCGGCGGTTTCTCCGAAGCATTTGAAGAGTACGGCTGCGAAGACAATTTTCTCGTCTGGCAGGCCTCGGAGTTCATCCGCCGCGGTTTACCTTTGATGATGGTCGCTCTGCCCCTAGAAGCGACACATCATTTGCGCGCCATTTCCGAGGACGACGATCTGCTGGAAAAAATGATTCGCATACGCCGCTCCGCCGGTCTTTGCTATCGCATGTCGTTAGATCCACGCGTGCATCGCCACTTCTTTGTGAGCCTCGGCAGAGCGGACGTCACGCGAGATCTCTACCCGCGTTTTCTGCTTAAGCGTTTTGCGACCAGAATCGGTTTACGCTGGTTTCTTGGCCCCCTCGTCTTTCTGCTCACAGTCTTGCAAACTCAAGATCTTCCGAAATACTTGCGAGGAATCTGGGACTCCTTCATCTGGTTTATTCGAGCCCCGCTCATTCGAGTCTCTTCGCAGTCTTGGCGTTTTGGCATGCTCAAGCACGGTTGGCGCGAACACGCCTGGAAAATCCCTCACGCGGCGCTGTGGCCGGCGCGCAAAACCCAAGCGCTTTTTGGAAAAGCCAAAGTCGCTTCAGAGAAAACATTGATCTCGGCAAAATCGTCTGACTGGGGATGGAAAGTCGTCGGCTGGAGACTCAAGCTAGCAGTTCAACGCTTCAGCATTTGGTGTCACCGTCTCTATGGAGAATCTAAGCGCGTCGCGGCCCTTCTGCTTTCGGCGATAAACAGAGGCTTTACCTACCCGCTCATTCATCTTTTCAAACAGATTCCATGGCTACTAAAGGTCTGCTTTCTAAGAGTCACCGGAGTCACCAAACGCCTTGGAAGCAAATGGATCATCGTCCCAGCACTGCAGGTCGTAACCTTTCCATACCACTTTCTAAGAGAGCACGGCTGGCGACTTAAACAAGCCCTGCTTTTCCCTTTCCGGCTGCTTGCGTCCAATCTTTGGCGAGTTCGCGTCTTTGCCGAGTGGCTCTGGGGTCAGCGCTGGAGAATCTCAGTAACATGGAGACGCCTCCAAGCCAGGCTCTGGTTCATCCCGGTCGGTATCGAGCGGGCAAGAAAAAAACTCGGTCTTTCCAAACACGAGGGAGAACGTGAGTGAACTCTGAACACATCGAGAACCGTCCCCTCGTCAGCGTCGTAATTCCAACCACAGGCAATAGCCCGCACCTGCGTGGTCTACTGGAACGTCTGCAGCGACAACAATTCCATTCTGATCGATACCGTCAGCACGACCTCTTCGAGGTGCTGCTGATCGCCAATATCCCGCGACAAGATCTGCGCAATCTCATCACTTCGATGGGTCGCACTCCGCTTGGAAAATTCGAGTATCTTGAGACCGGAAAAATGGGCGTCAATCTTGCGCGCAACAAAGGCCTTGAACGAGCAAATGGCGAAACCATCCTGTTCCTGGACGACGATGCCATTTTAGAAGAGCTGCTCGTCGAATCGGAATATTTCCTCGAAGCTCACTATGAAAAACACCAAGAACACCCCGAAGCCCTCGCAATCGGGGGACCTTATCGCCTCGTCGGCCCCACTTCTCGCTGGGATATCGCCTACCAACATATCGCCGCGCAATGGATTCGCAGGCATCGGCGCGCTCACAACAGGGTGGAACAACTCCTAGGCGGAAATATCTCTTTTAAGCTCGATCACCTACGCGCTCTTTCCGAACGCTTCGACGAGGCTATCCCTTATGGCGGTACCGAAACGGGAATCTGCCAACGACTGGTAGAAAAAAAAGAGCTTCTTATGTACTTCGACGATCTTGTCTTGGGCCATGCCCCGGGCATGACCAGAATGAGCCTCATGAGAAAGGCCTACCTACAAGGGGCGGGGGCCGCCTGGCGACACGCACAAATCGGCGACGCTCGATTCATCGGCCCCGACACGCTTCGTCCACGTGACCTTCTCGCCGAGGCGAAAGGTGCGGTCGAAGTTTACGATCGTTGCTTTCAATACGGCTACGAGCGCAATCCCTTCGCGAACGATCTCGTAAAAAACAGCACCGTCGAATTCCCCTATCTAGGGTATCTGCTTTTCGTACTTCGAAAATCGCTCTTCGGGTTTCTACAAACAGGCCCAACCTCGCTGCTGCGACGGCTCTACGCTTCTTCGCGTTCTATTTGGATTTCTGCGCGTTATTAAAAAGCGAAGACAAACGCCCCGCCGCAACAAACGGAATCGTGAATCCTAAAAACGCCACACGGTCCCCCATTGGCAAGGAAAGACAAAACCCGGAAAGCCGGCGAAGCCGCGCGATCGCGGCGGGCCTTGCCGCTTTGGTGACGCCGTCTAGACGTTCATTCTGCAAAGACGCGATTCGCAACCAGTCTTTCAACCTCCGATTGCGCGGATAGTGGAACACATCTAAGCGTGGGCTATAAATGATCTTCCATGAACCCGCCGCCCAGCCTCGCAAACGATGAACGAATGGCGTTTCCGCGCCTCCGTATTGAATAGCTTCTTCAAACCATCCCAGATCACCACACACTTGCAGGAGTTCGGGAACACGAATACTCCACACGCCACCAAGCAATGCCTCGTTGTTTTCAAAACCCGAAGCCACACGCCAGCCACTACACATCAAATTGTAGCCGCGACCGGAAAAGTCCAAGTTTGAACTCGAGAGATAACCACCTCCGACCGCAAGAACCGAGCTGTCCGTGTAGAGATCGCGAATCGGGCCCCAGTCAAAGTCCTCGGCCAGAACAACATCATCGTCTAAAAAAAGTAGAATTTTGGTCCGAGCATCCGCCGACGCTTCTTGAATTCCGGCGTTACGGGCGGCATTGACGCCTGGGGTTTTAGCGCGCACCCATTTGATTTCAAATCGCGACCAAGATCGAAGTTTTGTCGCAATCGTCTCCGCCATTTCTGCGGATATCGATGCATCCCCAACGACAATGACCGAGACCAAAAGAGGCCCCGAGGGAATCGACCGCAATAGTTCTTCGAGACTCGTTCGCCCGACCGTTGGAATCACGATAGAAAACATGTCTCATGTTCCACTCGCCAGACGGGTTTTCGCAAGGCTATGATAAACAAGATGCCGAAATCAGGTCGCCTCGCCACATTCTGGATCTTGTTGCTAAGCTTCATCGTGACGGCCCCTGGTTTGCATTTGTCCTTAGAAGACTCCGAAATCTGGGGGATCACCTCGAGTCGACGCTTTCTCGACGAAATCAGCACCGTCTCTTCCGCTCATATCAAACCGCTATTCAGCCTCATCTTCGGCACAATCGTCCACCTAGCACCTACGGATTGGGACGCTTTGTTTTTCTCGAGAGTCTTTACTGTCGGTCTTGCGGCCACCGGAGTCTTCTGCCTGATTCGGCTTGTAACCTCGACCTACAGCTCCACCCATCAGCGAATCGCCTCTTACGCGCTCTTGGGCCTCACGGTCGCGACACCGGTTTTTCTTTTGCATTTCACCAAGGCCCGAAGCGATACCGTGGCCGTATCTCTTTGTCTGATTTCACTCTTGCTCATAAGTCTATCGCAAAATAAACAGCGCATTTTTCTTCTCGCCTCGACGGCTGTTCTTTTGATCACGCCAAAGTCAATTGACCTCGTGGTCGCCCTGGCAAGCTTCACTTGGTTGACTCGCGATGCGGAAAGCATTGCCTCGCGACGTCTCAAGCAGCTCACTTGGCTTCTCAGCCCCATGGCCGTTTTGTTCGGCTTAGCACTTATTTTCAGTCGAGAGCCCTTGATACGAGCATTGACCTACTGGCTTGATAGTTACAGCGACTCTCCCTTTAACTCTCTCACTCACTGGTCACATCTCATATCGGCTGCACGAAGTGGTTGGATCGCAACAGCCTTGCTGACAATCGGAATTTTCTCTTCTCTTTACTTCTTCTTTTCGAAAGCGCGTCGGACCACGCTGACTCTTATAGAACGAGCATTCATCTGCTCAGGATTAGCCGTCGCCCTGTTCATGTTGGTACATTCTCAAAAATACCAGTTCTTCATCGCCTCACGGGTTCCTTTTCTCCTGATGCTCGCGCTTCCCGGCTGGGTACGGCTCCTCGATTCGACTCTTACAAAGATCACCGCTACGCGAGCGGCGCTCGCCGGGGTCGCCATCGTCATGACAAGTCTCGCGCTCTCCATCAATCGCATACATCGCGAACAGCTCTTCTCACTCGACTTGCAAAAGACAGTTCATGCCAGCCTTCTAAGCTACCTCAAGCGTTCCGAAGTCTCTCGTTATTGGGATGCTATCGGACTTTTCCCGAAACAAAATCGCATCTTCCACTACCCCTCGCCCGGCGACCGAACCAACGAAGACATGCCTGACTTCGTCGAATCCAGCAGACCAGCAATCGTCATTCGCACTCCGAAGATGAATCTGCTCGAACCTTACCTCTTCGTATGGCTACAAAAGAAATACGCCCCCATCAGCGATGAAATCCATGTGCGCGTTGCCCACCTCACCGGCGATCAGTTCTCGCCAGACTGCACACTCAAGGCCGAGGAGATTCTCAAACGAACCGCCGAAGAGGGCCTAAGCGGGCGCCGCTATATTCTTCTGGTGAAAACCAAAACCAACACGACCTGGAATCAAATTCCTTTTCGCATTCAAAAAAGCGGCAACCGAGGTGCAACTAAGTTGACCGAATTGACAGAATTGACGGAATTGGCCGAACTCAACTCCGAAACACCCCAGGCTCTTGAGCAAGCACAGTCACAACGACTGGCTTTCATCGACTGCCGAGACGCTGACACGCAATATGCGGTCTCCGAAACAGGCCCCTGGAAAGCCCGTCCGGTCTCATACAACTCAACGCTTTTTGGTTACGACGGAAGACTGTAAAAGCTGCTTACGCTGATCCGCAACCTGTCGCAGGTGAACAGGCGTGTGAATCCACGAAGCAAGAATTCGCAGAAAAAAACGCGGTCCATCGGTCAGGACACGAAGCTTCGAGCGCCCGATACGCTTCGCGTAGGGAATTGGGATCTCGACAAGCCGATGCCCCGTCCGCAAAAATGACAACGTCATCGCCAAAGAATAATCCAGCCCATCAGGCAAAGCCGAGCTCGCAAAAAACGGCTGCATGTTCTTAGTAAAAACGCGCATTCCCGTGCAGCTATCATAAACACGAGTGCGGTAGAGCACATTGATCGTGCCGACAAAAAGACGGTTACCAATTTCTCTGGTCAGCGGCATGTGCTCGCAACTGGACAGTCGATCTCCACAAACCATTTCCGCTTCGTCCGATTCTAAAACGCGAATCATATCCGGCAAAAGACCTGGGTCGTATGTTCCATCCACGTCATAGAAGGCGATGTAATCGCTCTCCGAAGATGCAATCCCCGTCTTTAACGCCGCCCCGTACCCCCGTCTTTCCGCATGCGTCAGAACCGAGAGACGAAACGGACACTGAGACGAAACCTTTAAAAACTTGTTTTCCCAAGCCTCGACGGCCGCGCGGGTTTGGTCCGTGCTGCCGTCATCGACGATCAGAACTTGATCAAGGCTGAGGGTCCAATTTGAAAGCGGATTCGACGTTTGCGCACTCCACTCGCGGCACAGTCCCAAAAGACGCTCCAATACCGGCGCCACCGCATTCTCCTCGTTATAACAAGGCAGAACAACTGTGACGGTTCGCATCTTCGGCTTGTCGGAGTCTAGAACCTTCGAATTATACAATTCCGCGAATCCTTGGCAGTTCGAACAAATTGAGACATCATTATGATGTTTGCAATGATGTTTGCATTTAAAACTTAAATCCGGGCAACGAAAGCGGAGAGTTTGAAGTGAAAAAACCACTTTTAGTCGGAGCATTGGCCGGAATTCTCATCACCGCCGGCTTGGCGTTATTTTTTCACCAACAGAATCTCATCACAGGTGGTTCGGGTGGCGTCGTCACGACGGACGGAGTTGCGGCACGCGATCCAGAGAATGCGCCGCTGGTGACCACTCTTAGCCAGTTCAACACAACATTCCCCGGCTCCGACGACATGCTAATGCGACGCATTAGCATTTTGAACCCACAGACCACTATTCAGGCCTGGGAAAAAGTCATGAGCGAGTCGGGACTGCCGGTGAACCAAAGAACCAGTTCGGGCTGTCGCTCGGCGGAACTCGGTCGCTCGATCACAATCCGTCCCGAACAAACCAGGTCCATTCTCGCAGGACAAACCAACGTCCTTTTCATTCCAAACGACATCACCCGCTGCTTCTCCACGCAGAGCAAAGTCACTCTCGTGGTAGACGATCTCCTAAATGCGAAAACGCTTTACGAGCTCCCTGCCGTCGTAAACATCGAACGTCTCGTCGAACTTCAGATGGCGGATATCCGACCAGAGATCTTATGGTCCTTTAAGGCGACGCGAGAAGATCTCCCGTATCTCGTGTTTGGAAATCGTGGGCTGGTGAATCTCGCACTCAATGTCACGATCGTGCATTTCACTCTTTTGCCTGAAAAACCAATTCTCGATCCCCGTAAAGTTCCGCCCTTCATGGCGGGAGTCGAAGGCATTCGAGCCGCGGCTCTGCAGAACTACCTTCGCGGCCTCGAAAGCCCACTGTCCCCGGTTATCGTCGACGCCCGCGACCAGCGCATGCGCTCGGCCGGACTCTTCCCAGGAGCCATCCCCGCCCCATTCATCGCATCCGACGAAAGACAGCTTCGCTTTCTTATCGACATGCCACTGACCCTAGTCGCCGGCGGTCGCTTTGATACCAGCAAACTGCCGGAGGCGACAATGACGCCAATTGTGTTGTTTGGAAATGACGAGCAAGACGCCAGCGTGGTGTGGGTTGCGCGCAACTTGCGCCTCATGGGTTATCGCCGACTATTTTTCATTATTGGTGGACTCGAAGCTCTCAAGCGCGACGCTCCGAACTTCAGACTCTAGCGATCCGCCAGCTCGCGCCGACCGATCGTCTCGGCCATCTTTACGACCAGTGCGTCTTGGAACTTGCGAACTTTGTCGCGGTTCTTTGCGGACGTCGATGTGAGAATCACAAACGGAACATACTCAACACGCGCACCAGCTTGTTTTGGGATATAGCCCACGAGCTGATAAGAGCCGGTCAGTGTGCCGGTCTTGCCTCGCACACGCCCCTCAACCAGAGTTTTTCCCATGCGACCAGCAAGGGTTCCATCTTCACCGGCCGACGGCAGAGAATCCCAGAGCGCCGGGAAAAAGGTTTCCCCGGGAAGCTGACGAAGCACGGCCATAAACGCTCTCGGTGTCGCCGAATTTTCACTCGATAAACCGGCACCTTCATGAAAGCGCATTTCATCTTTCAGCTGCGCCTGCCCATCTTTTGCCAACCACTCCGCAATCACTTCCGACATCTTTGCTTGGCCCATAGCCAAAGCATCGCCGTGAGCCGACTTGCTCGAAGCTCTTAAGCCAACTGCCTTTAAGATCGCATCAGCCAAAAAGTTATCGCTCGGTTTGTTGGTCGCTTCCGACAACGCCGCAAGATCAGCGGATTCAAAACTCAGCTGCGTGCGAGATCCTTGCGAAACGAGGGCCGCAGCCTCTCGGCGCTCTGTCTCGGATTTCGCAAAGCGCACGACGGCATCACTCGGCACTTTCACCTGCTTGGCTTTCAACGCCTGGTAAAATTCTTGGCCATACCAACCAGCCGTGTTGCCAATTGGAAGCTTCCAGTTGATCACGCGCGGTGATTTTGCGTTGTAAGAACCACGCAAGCGGAAACCCTCAAGAACACGATCCGGAGTCAGCAAAACATCAATCGTCAGCGAATTCTTTTCGCCAACCGTGGTATCCAATGTACCCGCCAAAAGGCTTTCGATACCCGTCGACTCCCAACGGAATCCCGACTTCGGATGAATCCGCGCGTTCGCGCAATTCCAGTGATAATTGAAACTCGAAGCTAGTGACCCGTAACATTCTCGCATATCGATGTTCGGAATACCGACTGCGTACCGAACATCGTCCAACTGCGGATGCGCCGAGAGCAGCGTCACAGGCCCTCGGACTTCTGAGATCCCTTTTTCTTTTAGCGCAATCGCCATCTCCGTCATGCGACGAGGCGAACCAGCCGAGTACGAATCGATTTCGACCGTCGGATCCCCGTCGGCGACAATCACGATGTCTTTTGCTACCGAACCCTCTTGCGCATACGAAACCGTGGTTTTGAAACGGAAGCTGGGTCCAAGCTGCTTCAAAGCCACCGCCGTCGTAAGAACCTTCGTGATCGAAGCCGGAATAAATGGTTTCGATTCGTTCTGAACTCGCGCCTTCGGAATGTCCGCAGAAACTCCGACAGAAATGTCCTTTGCCTTGGTGAGAATGTAGTCGACGTCAATTGGACGCGGAGTCGGACGCGGCGTTGGCTTCTTCACAACTGGGGTGGATGCACCACCAGCCGCTCGCGTGGCACCGCCACCAGAGGCTCCTTGTGCAGCAGCGCTCGGCGAACCCTGGTCGTCTCCGGCTTTGCTCGTAGACTCACCCGGCGAAGAAGCTTCCGAAGCTTGTTCCGTTTTTACGGCCGTCAGTCGATAGTTGGCGTCTCCGATATAAATCTGCGAGTTTTCTCGAAGATCACGATCCGCGAGCGGGTTCCCTCCACCATCTTGCGCACATCCCCACTGTGCTCCAGCGACCACAAGCAGAGCTCCCAGTTTCAAGCTGGTTCTCCAAGAGATCACATTATATGGGGTTGGACGCCGAGACATGAGGCTCTGCTATCCAAAACTCGTTCCGACAAACAGCAGGAGGCTGGCCCTTTATGGCCATTTCACGAGTTAAAAACAACCCTAACGATAACCAGCACTTACCAACCACGGCTCGAGCCGAAAAAGAAAACGCCCCCTTATTCAGGAGGCGTTTTCTTCAACTTCAACAGGCAGACTTTGCAGTCTTAAGCCCACCACCGCCGCGAAACGGCACCGCACACAGCCTAAGCTCCTGTGCGAATACAGGTCACGGTCGTATAAGTCGTACCCGTGTAGACAGCCCCTGATATTGGAACGGGAACGCCACGCGAGAAGCGGTCATTCACTGAACCATATGTGTCCGTATCCTCAGAGGGCTGCTGTGTACAGTAATGTAAAATACCGAAGGTTCCCGTAGCATTCAAACGTACGGTGTGCTCAACGCTATTGATGACCGAGCCTCCAGGATTCAACTGTGCAATCGTAACTGGCGATTCCGCTTCGACACCCGGAGTCCCTGAATAACGATAAAACTGGACTCGATTGCCTCCGTTTTTAAAACCTGGCACAAGCACCCGACAATTGTAGGTTCCTGCAGGCAATGTAAAACGACTGTTCGTTGCCGTGGCAGAAGTGTCTAGGGTAGCACCCGTATTCTGAGGGTCCGATATCTGGTTCAATCTACGGGTAACCCAAGCACCTCGACAACTATCCGCCTGACCCGTGACCGCCTCCTCACCAGAGTTATCGTTCTCGACGTACTTGAACGTGACAACTTGGTTCAGTACGACGTCTGACCCTCTACGAAACGTGAAGCTGTAGGTATTGGGATTGAATCCCGCTCCAAAGCCGGCACTACCAGCAGAGTACTCAAACGTGCCTGTGATTTGAATGTCAGGAGATTGGCATGTCGAGTTTCCTCCCGGGCAGAAGCCCTGCCATGTTACAACCCATCTGAAGGGGCATGCCGGATCTGGAGTACCCGTAGAGTATGAGTTACAGTTGGTTCCGTCTGGTCGGAATCCCGCAGTCGCAGTCGGGCTCGGATAAATTACGGTACCCGACGAGTCTACGATGTTAAACCCACTCGTTTGGTTGTTATTGCACGTTCCTCCTGTCCGCAAACAGGCCAGGTAACTGTTGTTATCCGCGTGTGCCACCGTCGCGGCCCAGCTCGTTGGATTCTGAAGCGTCTCAATCAATCGAGCTCGCGTCGAGTTCAACGTACCTCTTTGAGCAGCCTTCTGCTGCTGCGAGAACATGTCCTGCATCATGGTGGCGATGCCGAGTGCGACGATCGAGATGATCGCGACGACGACGATGACTTCGATCAAACCGAAACCGCGTGCGTCACGCATGAACTGCGCTCGACGAGCAGACGACTTCAACTTAGGTTTCGCAGTTGAAGAATTCAAAGAATGGAGATTCCGCAAGAGCAGCTGCGCGAATTGCATGTTGGTCCCCCGTTGACCCAAAAAGGCCTGACTCACAAGCTCGTAAGATGCCTGACCTACTCAAGTTTAACGGAAATATCTCAAAGAAGGACCAATCGTTTTTCCATCTGGAAAATACCTACCAACGGCGGGCAGGAGTAGCGTCTCAAACCGAGATTTCGCCTCAGGCTAAGACAATCAACCAAGACAACCAACATCGTGCGGGCTTCTCGGAGATTGATCAGCTGGACCAGCGACTCGACCATTGTAGGGTCAGCCAGAACCTTTTCAACAACAGATAAATGCCCCGCACTCTCCCACGCAAACTACGATCGCGTTGCGAGGTTTCGAGCTCAAAGATCTCACGCTGAAGAGAGTCGTAAAATTTGAAAAGCAACCGCTCATAAGTGCTTGCGCCCGATAACAACTCTCTGTTCGCGAAGCTCGAGTCACGTGACGGGTTTTTCACCCATTCCGGAGAAATCTTAGAAACCGCGATATCCGTCGCGCAATGACAGTAGCTCTTCCAGCAACGCACAGGTTTTGTCGGAAACGAAATCCGATGCCCAAGACGCCCAAGGCGACTCCCGACCCCGCAACCCGACCGAAAAACAAAACCATCGGCCCCAACAAAAAGCTGCTCGAGCCCGATATTACAAATCCAATTTTGAAAATTCACCTGGTGCGACTCCACCAGATCGTTCACCCTCAGCATAGCCGATGTGGCGTCACCATTCTGGTGAGTCACATACTCGCCGAGAACGCTTGCATACGGCGGTTTGATACTACCTTCACGAGAGAGCTCTCGCGACGGAAACTTAAGGAGCTCCGCTTCTTGTTCCGCCGCATAGACGATCGGCGCCGTGTTGACGGTTCCAAAACCAGAAACTGTTTTCACCATTTCAATCTGAACGCGTCCCCGAATCCTATTTTCCGAAAAACTGCGTTCCAGATTTTCACGAAACTCCATCGAGCGACGCCAAAGCTTCTCTTCCGTGGGAAGCATAATTCGAACGCTGATCGGCACAACCCCAGAGAGATAGTTCACCAAAGAAAGAAACTTGTCTGGTCTCGTGAACTCCGGGTGAAAACTAAGGCTGATCCAAGAAAACTTCTCCGCGATTCGTTCGAAGAACTCTATCGGCTTGGCGCCGTTGCTGGTCATGCCAATTTCAATCCCGCTGTCAGTCAAGTACTGGACACATTTCTCGAAATCCGGCCACAGCGTTGGCTCGCCGCCAGTAAAAGAAACCAAGATTTGCCGATCGCCATAGTGCGCTTTAACCTGTTCGACGAAGGCCTTAACTTGCGCGAAATCAACCCAGCGAAACGAACCGCTCCAGTTGGATTCATGGCAATAGGAACATCGGTGATTACAATGATTGTGCAAAAACCAGCAGATGTGCAGCGGACGCAAATCATCGCGTGCCGGTAGGATCGCATCAAAATTTGGTCGCACACCGCCGCTCACCGACATCTCCATCAGTTCTTCACAAGAAAATCCAGTAGTGCTTTTTCATATTGTGAATAAGCCTCCACCTGCGGCATGTGACCGACTCCGCGAAGCTCCACGAGTCGCGATTTGGGAATCGCACGCGCCGTCTGTTTTCCGAGCCTTGTGTAATCCCCCATCTTGGCCGCGACTTCTGGTGCGGCCCACGCGCGGCCGATCGCCGTTTTGTCACGAAGACCAATAATCAGAAGGGTCGGAGCCTTGATTCTCGCGAACTCGTACATCACAGGTTGCGTGAAAATCATCTCGGCCGTCAGGGCAGAGTTCCATGCCACTTTGGGAAAATCTGGATGCGTGGTCCAACCGGCGGCCGCCTCGATCATCGCTTCGTACTCAGGCTTCCACTGACCGTCGTAGTAAGCCATCTTTTGGTACTCACGAATAGAGTCACGCGTCGCCTTCAACTCCTGGCGGTAGATCTCGTCGATGCTTTTGTAGCTTGCCATCGTTTTCCAGTCCTCAAGACCGATCGGATTAACGAGCGTCAAACTGCTAGTGGCCTCCGGGTACATCAACGCAAATCGACTTGCGAGCATTCCACCCATCGAATGGCCAACAACCGCGACTTTGCCAATTTGTAAAGAGTCGAGAAGGTCTTTCGTGTTTCGCGATAGGCCCTGGAAACTGAATTGATATCGTTCCGGCTTGGACGACTTTCCGAATCCGATCTGATCGGGAACAATCACGCGAAACCCACGAGCGGTGAGACTTCGAATCGTCTTCTCCCAATAAAAACCAGAAAAGTTTTTTCCATGAAGAAGCAGCACGGTTTTCCCATTCGGATTCTCGGCCGCGATATCCATGTAGGCCATCTCAAGCGACTGATTCTGCGACTGCAACGTAAACTGCTTAACAGGAAATGGATAAGAAAACTGCGTCAAACGTGCGTCGAAACCGGCAACAGCTTCGCTAGGCTTGGGCGCCCCCGCGCAGCCGGTTAGGAGCGCCATACTCGCCAGTATCGAAATTGAAAACGCCCGCATCAGCTCTCCCATTCATCGTTCGACAATGTTCCAAATAGATGAAGAGCGCGATTCACCGGCTTACGGTGCTCCAGTAGGTAATCTACGTAGAGCTCATCAAAGTTCGTGCAACTTGGTTTCACCGCTTTCACCTCGAAATTGAAGTACAGGATGGACACATCGACACGAGACATCAAACAGAAATCTTCTCAGGCCGCCATTTCGCCCGACTTGCTCAGGTTTAAAACTCCATAATAGGCATGGCGGCTCTCCAAGCAGGAACGACCACCGGAAGTGATCACTTCAAATGAAAAAGTGAGAGCACCTCTCTCACGACGCCCTCGACTGTCGCTTGACGGCTCATGCCAAGCTGGCCAGCAACCGTTAAAGTGATTTTTTCATCCGGACAAAAACGAAAACAGGAATAGGTCTTGATACTCCACAAGACATCTGGCGCGGCCATCTTCAAACTCGCCTCGATCTCCGCCAGCAAGCCTTCAAGACTTTGAGACTCGTTCCCGTAGTGCTTTCCAACACACCCCGCGCAAACGACGATCTCAACAACGCGACTCTCACTTAACATGCTTTACAATTTCACCCTTGCGATCCACACCCTCAAAAGCCTCTTCAACTGCCAACTGCCATTTTCCATTTATCGAAATCAGGAACACGATGACTTCAGCATTCGACACGAAATCAGGCGATCGCACTTTACCCTGGTAAGTCTCTAGAATTGGAATCGGGGCGGGTTGATTTTTTTCACGAGCATTTCCAATCGCCTCGTGCAGATCGGCGTTGGCAGGCCTTACGACGATTTCCATTTCATCCTTCAGCAGCTTTCCTTTCAAGACCTCGCGGACCTTGAACTTCCACTCCGTCGGAGACGGCTGAGGCTTTACATACTGCGCGATCACGATAAGCGACGACTTCTCAACCAGCTTTTGCAGCGAAATATACTCCGGTACGACCGACACCCAAGCCTCCGAACTCAACAGCAGTCCAGCCAAGAAAACAAACGCACAAATAAATCGTCTCTTTAACGGCATACGATAGCTTGGCACTCGACTTGTCGAATTCTCAAGCCGAATGAGACTCAAGTCGCTTAACAGCCGTATCGGAATACAAATGGTAGGGGCTGAGGGACTCGAACCCCCGATCCGCCGGTTATGAGCCGGCTGCTTTAACCAGCTAAGCTAAACCCCCGCTGGAAAACCTGAGGCTCCAATTAACCAATTCCACGAATGACCGGCAAGCGCGATTTCACCCG
>CAUJGS010000102.1 GCA_963170185.1 Bdellovibrionota bacterium | reverse complement strand
AGGAATCCCTATCTCGCGCGAGATATCGCGAAACGCCTCATAGCTGTCGCCTTTCCCATGAAAGACGATGCAAAGGACTCGACGAGAGATGGGGTCTCGCGATTGTCCTTTGAGAAAGAGAGCATCAAAAAGCCGCGTTTTAAAGAGTTCCACGATCGCGGCATTATATCTCATCTTTCCTTGCTAAATCATGCGGTTGAGGGATGTTTCTAACCCCGAACATAAAGAATTCATCCCTGTCTATTCCAAAGACAGCCACCTCTCGCTTTGACCTTTCCCATACGCTTTACGTACCCTTTTGAAATCCCCAATCAATTGGATGCGATAGGAGACCTCGAATGAAAAAAACCATGGAAAAACCCAATCAAACACGCAAGCCTCTAGCAATTCTTCTTGCAGCCGGCCTTATCGGAACGGCCGCGACCGGCTGCAGTTCGGCAGGTAAAAACACGGCTGTTGGAGCCGGCGTCGGAGCCGCTGCCGGTGCCGCGATCGGCGCGATCGTTGGCCATCAATCTGGAAACCGTGGCAAGGGCGCCCTTATCGGTGCAGCACTTGGAGGCGGTCTCGGCGGTCTCGTTGGAAACCGTCTCGACAAACAACAAAAGGAACTCGAGCAAATCGCGGAGACCAAGCGCACGGAACAAGGCCTTGTTTCGAAACTCAAAAGCGACATTCTTTTTGATACCGGCAAATCGGCACTCAAACCGGCCGCGACCGACAACCTGAGCAAGATGGCCGACATCATGAAGAAGTATCCAGAAAACATCCTCACGGTTAAGGGCTACACCGACTCCACGGGCTCGGCGACTCGCAACCGCCAACTTTCGGAAGACCGTGCGGCAGCGGTTAAAAACCGCCTGGTCGCTGGCGGCATCCCCGCCAACACCATCACGGTTGTCGGTATGGGACCTGAAAACCCAATCGCGGAAAACACGACAAACGAAGGTCGGGCGCAAAATCGCCGTGTCGAAATCGAGATCGCTGTCGACGAATCCAAAGTTCCAAAACAGTGATGTCTTTGACTTGATTCCGTAGTAACCTTTCCGTACACGCACCGGATGGCAATGCCGGTGCGGAAAGGTACAAAATGAGCTTAGGCCCTCTTGAACTCGCCATGCTCGCTGCAATCGCCCTTCTTTTCTTCGGCCCCGCCAAACTCCCGCAACTCGGTAAGTCTCTTGGCGACGCCATTCGTGGCTTTAAAACCGCAATGAATGAAATCCAAGATCCCGAGCCGCCGAAACGCAACACCACAGTGTCTTCCGAGCCCTCCAAGAGTGACATCGACGAGAACTCTCAAGACGACATCGTGCAGAGCACGGCCAAAGAAAAAGACAAAACACCGCATTCATGATCTTGCTTTCATGACGTCACGTCAGGGAGTACTCACGTGAGCACCAAGATTCAACTCTTCGTCACGGGCGGAACGTTCGACAAAGAGTATGACGAAATCAACGGCCGCCTATTTTTCAAAGACACACATATTCAAGAGATGCTGAAGCTAGGACGTTCAGCCTTGGACGTCGAAGTTCGAACTCTCATGATGATCGACAGCCTCGACATGGGCGATGAAGATCGCGAACTCATTGTCCGGTTTTGTCAAAAATCGGCGAACGACCGGATCGTCATCACTCATGGAACCGACACGATGGAAGTGACCGCAAGGAAACTTGGCGAAACGGCGATCCCGGGAAAGACCATTGTGCTCACAGGCGCCATGATTCCCTATAAGTTTGGAAGCTCCGACGGGCTTTTCAACTTAGGTTCCGCGCTGGCGTTTTCGCAGACTCTTCCCGAAGGCGTCTACGTCGCGATGAATGGCCGATATTTCCATTGGTCCAATGTCAGAAAAAATCGACAAACTGGCGAGTTCGTTCCAAGTGAAAAGTAAAACCGTACTCAAAAAGTCCGAGCTCTGGGTTGTCAAAGCTGGAAGCCAAATGGTCATCGACGGCGGCCCGATGCTTATCCGAAGTTGGATGAGCCAGGTCTCCGAACTCGCCCGGCAAAACCATGTGCAAGTCATCTGGGTCACATCCGGCGCCATCGCATCGGCAAGAAAGCGCACCGGCAAAGTTCCAAAGCTTCTTCGCGAGAAACAGGCGCTTTCGGCAATCGGCCAACCCCACTTGATCAATCACTATCTGGTGGCACTTCAAGAAAACGACGTCAGCGGCGCTCAAATTCTTCTAACAGCGGAAGACCTTCGCAGCCAAGCTCGTCGCACATATCTGCAGCAAACTCTAAAAACCTTGCTTGAGTGGAACTTCCTTCCGATTCTCAACGAAAACGACGCTGTCGCAACCGAGGAGATTCAATTCGGAGACAACGACCGCCTAGCGGCCCTCGTCGCGATCCATATGAAAGCCAAGCGGCTGGTTCTCTTAACGGATGTCGACGGCCTCTATGATCGCGATCCGAAAACCGATGCCTCAGCAAAGCTGGTCTCCGAGCTTTCTGGCATTCCCTCGCAAATACTTCGCAAACTGAAAGCCTCCGCCCCAACCAAGGAGTCCGGCTTTGGTCGCGGAGGCATGCTTTCAAAAGTTCTCGCGGCAAAAACTGTCACCAATAACGGAATCCACTGTCATCTCGTCAAAGGCGATTTACCAAAGGCGCTCACCAAAATTGCCGACACGACCATCGCCTCGCCTGGCACGCATATCAAACCGATCAGGAGGAAAAAGTGAAACCGCTTCCTCACGAGCTAAAGCTCACGGGACTGAAACGTTCGCGCAGAAAACTTGCGACACTTTCAACCGCTAGCAAAAATGAGATCCTTCGCGAAGTCGCTCGCCGAATCGACGCGCAAAAACAAGATCTGCTCCAAGCCAACCGCGAAGACCTCGAAAGATTTGACCAAGCCCAATCACGCCCGGCTTCGTTTCGTGATCGACTAGCGTTAACCGAAGCTCGTATTCACCACATGCGTGACTCGCTTCTTTCCGTCGCAGACCTACCAGACCCCGTGGGGGAACAGCTCGAGACACGCACTCTCGCCAGTGGCGTCTTGGCAAAAAAAATTCGAAGCCCGCTTGGCACGATACTCGTCATTTTCGAAGCACGACCAAATGTGATACCGGAAGTATTCGCCCTGGCCTTCAAAGCTGGGAACTCGGTCTGTCTACGTGGTGGCTCGGAATCACAGTCTACCAACCGTGTGCTTTATCAAATTATCGAAGACACTCTCCAAAAACTCCTTCCATTCCCCGATACCGACGAGTCTCTCTCGACCAATCGACCGATCCCGTTTATGGGAATCGACGACTATGACCGTGCCCTAGTGGGAAGACTCCTACAACGGTCCGATATCTTCGATATCTGTATCCCAAGAGGCGGCGACGAGCTCATTGCGCGCGTGACCGCCGAATCACGAATGCCCGTTATCAAAAATGACCGCGGCCTTTGCCACCTCTATGTACACGAAAAAGCCAACTTAGATATGGCATTGAGAATCGCGATCAATGCAAAAACTCAGCGCCCAAGTGTGTGCAACTCCATCGAGACACTTTTGGTCGATCGCCTGGTTGCTCACCAGTTCTATCGAGTCGCAGTGCCTGCACTTTACAAACTTGGCGTCAGCTTTTACGCCTGCGAGGACTCCATTAAAATCTTAAAGAACGCGCCCGACTCGATCGCCAAAACCGACAAAGTCGAAAGCCCTTGGGTCTCAGCGGTTCATCTCGCGGATACACAAGCCTTCTCGCGCGAATACCTCGACCTCAAACTCAACCTCAAACTCGTCGAAGGTCTTGAGCTAGCCCTTCACCACATCGCAATCCATGGTTCCCAACACTCCGAGTGCATCATCACCGACGACGAAAAGATCGCCAGAGAGTTTCAAAACTCGGTCGATGCCGCATGTGTTTACTGGAACGCCTCGACTCGCTTCACCGATGGCTATGAGTTTGGTCTTGGCGGCGAGATTGGGATCTCGACGCAGAAGCTCCATGTGCGAGGTCCAGTTGGACTAAAGGAACTCACTTCTGCAAGGTGGATATTAGACGGACACGGTGAAATCAGAGAGTGAGTGAGACATCGTCTCACTTTGATATTTATAATCACTTTTCTTTATCTCCGATTAAAAGTTCGCCGATAAATCTTCTATGGCTGCTTCGGATGACGTTAAGACCATCGCCATCAGCATGAATGACAGCCCCTTGCCGGAACACCGAGAGCCAAAAGATGTCATTCGGCATCTCGGCGAAGGCGGCATGGGGGAAGTTTTTCTCTGTGTCAATCCGTACCACGAGGGAATATCCGACTCCCGAGTACCACGAGAAATCGCGGTCAAGACACTCTCCCCGGAACTCAATCAAGATCCGGAACTTCTCAAGCGCTTCGAAGCCGAAGCCAAAGCTCTTTCTCCTATCGAACATCGAAACGTCGTTCGCCTTTATGATTGGGGTACGTTTCAAAGCGGCGACAAAGCCGGTCAACACTACATCTCGATGGAATATATCGAGGGTGTCTCTCTTCATCGACTAGGACGAGCGCGCCGTCTTTCGTTTCCAGATCTTCTCGATTTCGCTGTCCAAATCGCCGATGGTCTCGCGGCGGTACATCGGTCCAATGTGATTCATCGTGACCTCAAACCCGCCAACATCATGATCACGACCGATGGCGTAGTGAAAATCATCGACTTCGGTATCGCCAAGCCGACTTCACTAAGCGGAGAGACGGAAACCGGTGATCGAGGTTTTAAGACAAAAACCGGCATAATAATCGGAACCGTCAACTACCTGGCGCCCGAACTCCTCATGGGAGCATCGGCTTCTGTGCAATCGGACCTCTATGCTGTCGGCCTCATCATCTGGGAGGCGCTCCACGGAACGACTCCATTTAAAGCCGATTCATTAGCCGAGACGATGAAGCGAGTCTCCGACGAGAATCTCTCTTGGTCGGAAGCCACGATCGACATTGCGCCACCAGGCTTTATTCGCTTGATGAACCATCTGACCGCGAAAGATCCCTCCAAGCGACCTGCATCGGCCGAAGAGCTCGCCGAACGCCTAAGAAAAGTTCAACTCGATGCCAAGTGGCCCGCTATTTTCAACCGACGATCACGATTGGATCTCGGTTTTTCATGGGCGGCGGAAACCTTCGAACTCCTTCGTTCCTATGCCGTTCCGGAAGACGACTTTCTCTATGTTCTTCAGAGCATCGAAGATCTCATGATTCAAAATCGAGATATCCGAATCAAGTCGCAAAAGCACATCGTCGTCGAAGAATCGCTCCTCACTCAAGCACTTGAAGCTTTCCATAGCGCGCGAAATGAAGCGGCCATCGCCCGGCAGGCAAGACTCAAAGCAGAACTTCTCTCGGGAGAAAAAACACGGCAAGCAGCCGGGCCAGCTGCGCCAAGCTCTGCGCTGGGACGCCCTCCGGTAAAACCTCTTACCGTAAACCGCAGCGAAATAAGTCGTCAGATTCATGCCAGCAACCAAAAGAAGGCTGCAGCAGAACCTGTCACGACCAAGAGTCATCTCGCGTGGCGAATTGCGATTGGCGCAACGCTGATCGCGGCTTTCTCCGTTATGTCCTTCTACTATGTTCAGCATATGCGACATTCCTTCGAAAGTACTGAGCTGGCTTCATCCGGTCAGCTTCCACCGGTAGCTCGGCCAAACGCCTGGAAAGAGCGAAGCATTCTACAAGCACTTAGTGCTTGGAAGCCTGGCACTAAACTCATCTACGAAACGGAAACCAAATCGACCGACGATATCAAACGCGAGTCGCAAGAGCGCCGCGAGGTTCTGAGAATCGAAAATGCGCGCGTTTTCTGGAAGACCGATCGCGATGGTTTTAGCCCCTCAACCTCTATTACGCTGCCTCCACTAGAAATGCTGTTTAACCCCAATCTCGCAGCTGGCGACGAAGTCGTGGCGGAGTTTTCAGATCTCCCAGACCCTAGCAACCTCGAGCGAGATCAAACATTCTCCGTCGAAATACGTTCTCAATCCAATATGCGCGAGCGCACCACCTGCCGTGTCGTGGGCGAACTTCAAGAGCAACACTTCAATCGGATGCTGAAGCTCGTGGAACTCGACTGCAATCGGGAAACATTTAAAGGTGCAATCGTCACTCATCGTGCCAAAGAGCATTACAAATTCGCAACCGGCATGGGAATCATCACCGCGTCTCGGATTAAAATCGACACACTCGATGATCGCGGCAGCGTCCAATCGACACGGGAAAAAGAATCCAAACTCAACGAGCCTGTTTCAACCATCCGATAAATAAAAAACCCGTGTCTGTTTACGACACGGGTTTTTTAAGAAGTCTCAGAATCTTAAGAATCTTAGAACGCAAACGGTGACTTGTTTGCATCCATTTCTGCAATCCAAGCCGCAGCCGAATTCAAGATAGCAAGGAACTGGCTCAGCTCCATGTAAGCGTCTTGATCGTCTGCCAAAAGCTTTTCGACATACTCTTTCAAACCATCGTCACCTACCAAGAAACGCTTGTACTCGGGATTTAAGACAACGGTCGCCGAGATTTCAAACCCGTCGCGCGAGCCAGAAACCATGAGGTCGATCGACTTGAACTCTGTTTCCGAAACCGGTTTTTCCGCTGGCAACTGAGTCATGTCGACTTTCGCGAGCAGGCTCATCTTAACCGATTCAACATCGCCGTTTGCATCGACTTTTTTCTCAACGACTTTTGCATCGATCGTCGCCGCAGTTCCATACTCCTCGGTGTAGCCCTTTGCCGAGTCGACAACGACGTCTTCGAGCTCCGTCGAGAACTCATTGATAAGCTTCTGGCCAAGTGCTTTTACAACATCAAACTTCAGCGAGAGCGAGAGCTTCGCAGTCGGGTTAGTCCCGTCGCCGTATGTGTATTCCGCAGTTGGGATATCCAATGTCACTTCGTTGTTCGTGCCCGTCTTTACAAAGTAGCCTTTGAAACCGAAATCTGTCGCACGAACCTCGTCCACCGCAAGACGCGTGAACGAAAAGTCGATTGCTGTCTTTTGATCATTGAACGGCGCAACGAGAGTCGCCACCTTCTGATTCACATCCTGAAGCGAAACAGTTGCAGCCACTGCACTGCCACCGACAACAAGACTCAAGACCACAAACTTTGTAACGGACGTAGCCGTCTTCAACGAAAAACGCGAAGCTCCCATAAAATTCCCCCCGGAATTAGGTGTTTAAGAGTGTATAACGCACGACTCTTCTAGCAGGAGGTCCGGTCGCCATAGGGGGATTCTTAAACGGGCGGGAATTTTTTCCCGAATACCGGACCGGCGCACGGTAGTCACGGCGCGCAATTACTCGAAGATTTCCAAGAAATGAATCTTTAGAGCTCGCACACCTTGCTTGCCCCGCTCCGGCAGTCTTCAACAAGGTTTCTTAAGCTCAGTGCCTTCTCTCTCAAGCTATCGGATTTGAGATATCGAAGCCACTGCATCGGACCCAGTGAACTCCGGTCCAACCAACCTCCCGATTGAAACCTCGCAAACGCGCCAAGATAAACCCACTCCTGAGTTTCAGCCTCACTCATGTCGCCGCCGTAAAGACTGCGATCCAAACTCGGAAACATAGCCGCGAGCTTAGCCATTTGACCGCCTTCCCCGCGACGACTCCGCGGCTATCCAACCCGGCCGGGCAAGCCGCCTGAGCTTCAGAACCAATAGAAGCCGCTACCGCAAACACAGCCGACTTCGTCAAGACACCTTGAATCTTAGAATTCAAACCAAACATGGAACCTCCCATTGGCTCAATGCTCTACTTCAGCCCTCCTTCAAATGAGCAGTTGGGTTCCGGTTAGGAATCTGTTGGACAGTCCTGACAATGCTCGCTTTGCTCGCAGACTCCACTTCAAGGTTTGTTAGGACCGTGTTAGGATTCCCGACATGACGCTGATCGATCAAACTCCTAAGACTCCCAAAGCTGTACTTGTAGGCATCAAACTCTCTGGCCAAACCGACGCCGAGGTTCAAGGATCGCTCGATGAACTCGAGCGCCTGGTGACGACTTTGGGTTACGAAGTGATCGGTCGACTTTGGCAAAAGCGAGGCTCCACGAAATCCGCCGCGGTTTTGGGAGACGGAAAGCTCAAAGAACTAGCCAAGTGGACGGGCGGTTCTGGAGAAATCGGTCCGTTCTTCGAAAAAAAGAAATCCAAAGCGGCTCTTCGCTGGGAAAAAGAAGAACGTGAAGCTGAACTAGCGGAACAGGGTGACGAAAATGATTTGGCAATCGAGGAGATCGAAGAACTCGGTCCGGATCAATCTCCAGAAAGTGTTCCGGCTGACCTGGCAGAGCATGTCGTCTTTGACTGCGAACTTTCTCCTAGCCAGCTTCGCAACGTCGAACGCGCAACCAACGCCAAAGCGCTAGACCGCACGGGCGTCATTATTGAGATTTTCAGCCGCCACGCCAAGTCACGTGCCGCACGACTGCAAGTTGAAATCGCCCGCCTCACCTACCTCTCTCCACGCCTGCGAGAAACCAGCGGTTCCGACGATCGCGGAAGCGCGGGTGGCATGGGCGGAAAAGGGGCCGGAGAAACCAGCCTCGAACTCGACCGTCGAACCATTCGCGATCGTATCAAGGCACTAAAAGACGAATTTGCTTCGATCGATCAAGAACAAGATATCCGTCGCACTCGACGCTCCCAAGAACACATCGTCGCACTGGTTGGTTACACCAATGCCGGAAAGTCCTCTCTCATGCGCGCGCTCACGGGAAGCGAAGTCTATGTCGCTGACAAACTTTTTGCGACTCTCGATACCACTGTCCGCATTCTGCAACCGGAAACGCAGCCAAAAATCTTGGTCTCAGACACGGTCGGTTTCATCAAAAAGCTCCCGCACGACCTTATCGCCTCGTTCCGGTCCACTTTGGACGAAGCTAAAAATGCAAGCCTCCTACTCTTCATCGTCGACTGCGCCGACCCAGCATTTCGCGAGCAATTGAAAGTCACGGAAGAGGTATTGGCCGAAGTCGGTGCTGGCGATATCCCCCGGTTTTTGATTCTCAACAAAGTCGACCGTCTCGGCGACGACCAAAAGCTTTTCTTGTCTCGAGAGTACCCGGACGGAGTCTTCTTAAGCGCTCTTAACCGTGAGCATGTGTTGCAGTTACGCGACCGACTGATCTCTTACTTTGATTCTTTGATGAAGGAAGAAACTGTTCTTGTTCCCTACGCGAGCCAGGGAATTCTTGGCGACATTCGCGAAAAGGCGAAGGTTCTTAGCGAAGAGTATACCGACACCGGTGTAAGCTTAAAACTGTTAGCCCCCCCTGATTTCATTAAGAAAATCCAAGCCAAGATCCGCGACATCTGGTGAATTTCTTCATAGCCCTCAAGAAATCATAACAGGCGAGGAAGTCCGGGGACTGTGGTAGTTTTCAGTCCCTATGACACATTTCGCCCGTTTGTTTTTGTTGGCTCTTTCGTTCCTTCATTCGCAAACTTCTTGGTCGTCCTCGGCCGTCGATACACTGACTTATAACGTCGGCGGAACCACGATCACGGTGGAGGTTCAAGTCTCCACCGGCGGCAAAACAGTGTTCTCTATCTACGCTCCGGAAGCTGCGATCACGAAGGGCGAAGCTGGCCATTCGGCTCATCCTCGAGCCGACGGTCTTGTGCCTCTGATCGATATCGAATTCGAACAAAAAGTCGAAAACACAGGTCGGCGAGTCACGTTGCCTTCGCCCGTCTCGCAAACGTTGGATCGTTATACAACGGACCGTCCTTACTCCTTCGACACCGCCAACTCGGCTAGACTTGCAAGTGCAAGTCTTCCACAAGGCCTTCTGGCATTCTCGGTTCCGGAGAACGCCACGACCGAGCGTCTCGTCTTAATGAATATCTCAGCACTTCTGAAAAACCCACGCACGCCGGCGCAAGAGGTGATGCTGGCTCGCCAAACCGAAAACACCATGCGGTTCTACAGTCTACGCTCCATCGACGTCGATGCTCGCTGGGGAAATGGCGGAAAACAACTAGCGACCTTGATCTCCGTGGCGGATGTCGACTCCACAACCGGAGCTTTTCGCACTACTGGCGCTGGCGTTTTCATTCATCAGCTTTACTTCAACATAGATCGAGCTTTTCACGACTTTAACGAGATCAAAGAGCCGCTAAGAGTCCAACGCTCTATCCAAAGCGGCATTGTTCGCCTAGGCCCAACGGGGGAGCCAGAAGGAAAAATGGTTTACCAAGTCGGTAAACCCCACGCGGTTCCTCACTTTCTCCCCGAGATGCGAGAAGCCTCTGGTCGTATCGATCCAAGCGTCCTGGTTCGTGGTTCGATCCATCCCAGCATCATCGCAACCGTCTCCAAGCAAGGGGCCGACGGCATCCTAGCGCTTCCTTACCTCCCACTGAGTTCCCGAGACCCCAAGGTCCTAAACGACCTCTTCGAGAAGTTTGATTCCCAATACAAAGCCGAACTCACAATCCGTGAGGCCGAGGCGACACCGCGCGACTCACTCCGCAACACAAACTCGGTGAATCAAATCGTCGAAGCGATTCTGGCCAAGTCCGATGTATCTGGGGAGAACGCAAAAACTCGTCAGGCACGACGCTCCACTCAAGAACGCGGTCTTCGCCTCTTGGCGCGTATCGGATCCGACTACCCATACGCCCTTGAGGCGCTCTCGGCGATCGCGGCTTCTGAAAAAGCCGATAGCACCCTGAAACGCATGGCGACCCAGGAGGTTAAAAACCTCCCAGGTGATCTACGTGGAAAACAAAAAAGTCAGAAAGCGGCTCAAGAACTGATTGAAACGATCTCGGCCTCAGTTCGTTGCGGTGCTAGCTTCCAAGCTATCCGTTAACTTTACTTGAGGTAGCGCTCAATCTGCATACGCGCTTTCGCGTCTTCAGGAGTCAAATACGTGATAGCGCGGCCGGCACGACCCGCGCGTGCCGTGCGCCCGATTCGATGCAAAAAGTCCTCGGCGTGATAGGGAAGATCCACGTTCAAGACAAGCTCGACGTGAGGGATATCAAGCCCCCTAGCGAGAACATCCGTCGCGACCAAGACCTTAATCTTCTTGTCGCGAAAATCGCGGATAACTCGGTGCCGAGTTCCCTGGCGAAGTCCACCATGCAGATGATCCACCGAAAGCCCATTCTTCTTTAGCCAACGATAGATGAGGTCACATCGTTCCTGCGAAGCCGCAAAAACCAGAGCGCTCTCTTTGACCTTCGATAAGTCCTCCAAAAGCCGTCTCGGTTTTTCCGCGCGAGTGAGCTCCACAATTTCTTGCTGAAGCTGCTCAACCGGAGCCTCCGCCGACTTCATCAAAACCAACTCCGGTTCGGACTGACAGAAAACGGAAGACAGCTCCTTTACCATGTCCGGTGAACTCGCCGAGCACATCAGCGTCTTCCAAGCGCCACGCATCGTCTTTCGAATATGCTGAAGCTGCGGTAAAAACCCCATATCGAGCATGCGATCAGCCTCATCCACAACGACCGATGTGGTACCCTGCAAGAGAAGTTTGTTGTTCAACAAGTGATCGTTCAAACGTCCTGGGGTCGCGACAACAATTTGTGCTTTACCTTTAAGTTCTTTTTCCTGTTTCGAAGATGATCGTCCACCTATGACAAGACTCAGTGAAATCCCCAAGGTTTCCGCAAAAGGCTCGAGAACCTTTAAAATCTGATCCGCCGTTTCGCGTGTTGGAGTAAGGATCAACGCGCGATCCGTTTTCTGGCGGATCGCTTTCTCAAGAATCGGCAAAAGATATCCCAGGGTCTTCCCGCTTCCGGTTTCCGAGATCACGACAAGGTCTTGCCCTTCGATGAAACGCGGGATCATCTCCCGCTGCGCATCCGTAGGCACCTTGAAGCCCTGACTTTTTAAGAGAGCAAGAAGACCGGCCGAGAGCTGAAGCGCCCCAAATGGAGAATTGTTTGATCGATGAGATTCGGAACTCGACATAGCAAAAGCATCCTGACACGAGAAGAGTCGTTTCGACACCTTTCATACGAAACTTCGTCCCGCTACGAAATTTCAAACGAAAATACTACAAGCTTGTCGCCCGATTGATCAACCGGTACGAAGCTACCCCTCCCCCTGTTTCAAGCAGGTCCTCGTGGCCGGGCGCGATTGAAAAGAGTCTCAAAGACGCCTCCAATGTGATTCTTTCACTGAAGCCTGAAGTTCCGATTCACTAAGCCGTTGGGCCCCGAATTGCAAACATGCGGGTCGTAACCCAAAGACCCAAATCAGAAGACCAATACCACAAATCAAGGAGAACCATTTCATGCGTCTCTCAAGCAAACCAGCTCCCCACAAAACATGGGCTATCTTGCAGTCGCTCACGATCGCAGCCACTGCGACTCTGGTCGGCCTAAGTTCGGAAGAAGCCTCTGCGCAAATGATGCGTCGTCGTTGGGAAAACGACATTCAGCGCTCTCGTCAGGGACAAGTTATCGACGTCGGCAACCTCACGATCGGCGATGGCCGACGTGGTGAATCGCAAAGCACCATCGACCTTTCAAACAATCCCATGATTCAGTGTAACCTCACCCATCTCATGTTCACGCCCTACAATGATAGCGTGTGGCTCACTCGTGCCTACGTGGAGTACGCTCGACCCAATCCACGCGGCGAAATGTTTGATTGGATCGACCTCAACGTCCAAGCTCCGGCTCCAATGCCTCCAGGTCGTCATCGTCCGGGGCGCCCTGCGCCGCCACCTGCACCAACTGGGTTGCAACTCGCTGGTGGGCAGTCTTCGCCATGGCTAGACGTCGACGACGTAGTCGATGGCTCGCCATCTGGCCGCTGCATTCGCCGAATCACGGTTTACGGTATCGACACGCCAGACGCTATGGGCCCAGGCCGCGTCGAGCGCCACGATCCGCCGGCTCTTGTCCGCGTAAACGGTTTCATCGCTCGTCGTGGACCTCCGGCTCCTCCTCCAGGTCATGGCGGTGGTCGCCCCGGACATGGCGGCGGAATGGGTCCCGGACCAGGACACAATCCAGGCCCTGCGCCGATTCTTACTCGTCCACCACGTGCCATGCAGTGGGCGGATTTCGGTAACAGCGGTGGATTCAGCCGGTCAGGTTACGAAACTCGAGAGATTCAAGTCGGAGCACAACGTGGGCGTTTTGATGGAGTTCGTCTCATCGGAAAGCGTTCGAACACCGTTAAGATCGAATGGGCACGCGTTTATTTCGCAAACGGCGATTACGCAGAAGTTCGTGGTTTCCAGCTTTCACGCAATCAAGAAGTCTACTTCGATTTCGATGGCGCTCACCGACGTGGTGGCCGTGACCAAGATCGCCACATCGTAAAAATCGCGATTCGAGGTCACTCGGAACTTCCCTCGCCATTTGATCGTGGCGAGATCGAAATCGCTGGCGGCCGTTAAGCACAGCGACCCACACTCGCTCTAAGAGCAAACGCCCCGATGCCAAAATGGTATCGGGGCTTTTTATTTTCAACTCTCTTGGCAGACTTCGATTTTCGAGCGAATATCTTTACGCCATGACGTTCATTCGCCCAGCCCTCTTGTTAATCTCAATCCTGTTCACGGCCTGCATAAGCCCGTCTCATCTGGACAAAATAGAATCCGCCTCGACACCCGAACGCTGTCTCGTGCGGCGGGCAGCGATGGACATTGGCTCCGGCTCGACCAAGATCAAAGTCGCCGACGTCGATATATGCCGTGAAAAGACTCTCTCGATTCTCTTTAATGGGCAAACCCCACTGGCTCTGAAAGAGAATATCAAACAAGGATCGTTCTCTCCGGAGTTCATTAAAACCGCTTCGGAGCAGATTCTCAAGTTGGCCAAAGAAGCCACGAAGCACGACGTTCCACTAAACAAGATTGCGGCCGTAGGCACTCAAGCTCTTCGCGAAGCCGGAAACTCTCAAGATCTCGTAAACGAATTGAAGCGATCACAGTTGCAACTCCGGCTGATCACCCAAGGCGAGGAAGCCGAGCTCGGGCATCGCGCCGCGGTTTCTGATTCCGATATCGACGCCAAAGAGGTCACCTCGTTTGATATCGGCGGAGGCAGCTTTCAGATCGTCAGTCTTTCTCCAAAAACAGACGTCATCGGCGGCCATCTTGCTTCGGTTAGCTTCAAGGATCACATCGTCGAGCGAATCCAACGTCGACCACCAAACGCATCGCCAAATCCAATCAAAGAAGACGACGCCAAACGCGCAATCGGTTTTGCCGAGCAGTACGCTCGCGATCTTAAGCGAAAGAACCCAAAATTCGTGTTTCAAAAAACCATAGTTGGTGTCGGTGGTGTTTTCGGTTTCTCCGTCGCTGGACAACTAGGAAAAACAAGATTCAAAGCCAGCGATCTCGAAGAAGCTTACCCAAAACTCATCTCACGACGTTCCGACGAAATTCGTGGTGATTTCCGAGACACAGAGTCCACCAATCTGCTTTTGGTGCTTGGATTACTAAGGGGTTTTGGCCTTGAAAACCACGAGATCCTCGTCAAGAAAGCCAATCTCTCCGACGGAATTTTAACGAACTCGGCCTACTACTGAGCCGAACTAGCTGGCCGCTTTTTTGTAAACTGATCGCGGCACTTCAGCGCACAGTCCTTTTCGTCGACAGCTCCAAGTTTTCCGCCAAGTGACGTCGCATGGTAGTCGGCCTCTTCAAAGAGAGTCGCCGCTGAACAGTCTTTGATATCGTCGAGCTCTTTTTTCCACCCGACATAATCGACGACCTTTTGACTGGTCGCTAATCCAATGGCGCAGCCGATGTAACAATGTTTGGCTTTGTCGGAACGAAAGATCGTCGCTCTCGGTGCTTCTCGTTTGTAGGCCAGGTAGGCCAAGCCGAGATCAAAAAGTCCAACGGCCGGCTTGGGAAATGCCAGCCATCTTTGAAGCTCCTGCTGATAGTCGACCTCTGATGCAAATGGCTTCTTCGTTCGTACATCGATCTCGGTTTCAAAACACTGCGTCGAAACCGCATAGGCCGTCTCAAAACACGACGATGCAATCAAGGCCGTTAAAATCAAAGCAAACTTCTTCATGTCTATCCACCAGTCAGTCTGCACAGATGTTTACATCATTCGATCTTCAAAATCATGGAAAGCCGTTTTCGGAAAGATAGTAGAACCCATTCTGGAACCGCGTGAAACTCCTTCTAGAAACTCCTACCCGTTTCTCCGAGGACGAACTCTCGATATACCCTAACAAACCCATCGTATCGTGTCTCCAGGCTTAAAACCCGAGGCACGCGGAATGCTTTCCTTCACCATCGAAAAAAACCACGTTTTTCGCTTGGTTGGGGAATGGAAAACACGATGCGTTCATTGGTTCTTAAGGCACTCTCCGCGGTTCTCTCGTTTCAAACAGGAATAGGAATTCAACTGATCGTCTATTCCCCATTTGCCAGCGCTAAGAGCGCGGCCTCGACTCAGCCCTCGAAAACCGAAATCGAATCACTCCGCAAAAATGTTCAAGCGCAGTATATGAGAGCCTGGGCAGAGTCGATGAAGACCGGCTTCGGCGGTCGCGATCCGGCGCTTCGCGACCTCATGTCGACGGATCTCAACGAAATCAAACAATCGATTCCGGACTTCACCGGCGCACCTGTGGATGCGGATCCGTTTTTCATGCGCTCGCAGTCGTGGACCCCAAGTTCGGAAAAGGTTTCCGAATATGCGGTGATTAGCGACCAGCATCGAACCGAGATCCTGGTTCCTGGCGTTTCACGCAAGCTCTCGCTTGAACTTCCCCTGCGTAGTCTCATTGCAACGGACGAATACCTCTTCTTCACTCTGCACCCAAAAAGCGATCTCTTTGATCGCGTCGCCGGCGTAAAAGGAGCGGAAGGCGACGGCCTCTTTGTCATCGAAACCGCACTCCTAGCGACTCACGCCAATCGCAATACACCTGTACCGGTGTTTTTCCTCCCAATCATGGGTGAAGGCTGGCGCACAGATGTAAGCGCCCTGCAAATTGTCGAGGGTGATATCCTTGCTATCGCCAACAAAACCGAAGTGATCCCGTTTCTCATGAAAGACATCCGCGAGATGATTCAGATCTCAAAGATCAATCTCGACATGTCGGTCATGATCAGCCTCACCAAACTCGGAGCAGACGGAAAAGTCGTAGCTGATAAACTGATGCCGGCTCCCGGCTCGACAGCGTTATTCGGTCTTGTGGTTACGGGGCTCGATACAACGCGCCCAGGATACAATTTCTTCCGCGATTTCCGCTCTCTCCTAGGCTCCAACACATTTGAAAGCCAGTCAGAGCGCTTTTCGAACGTCGCCCGCATTGGAACAAAAGCCCCCATCTTCGGCGCTCTCGCCGCGACACTTGGTCTTGGCGTCGCTCACGCACAAGAAGCTGAAGATCCAGTAACCGCCGCGATCTGGCGATCCGCGTTCTTCGGATCGATCGTCGCAACCACAATAGTGATCGCGTTTGCTCTAAAATATAAGAGCAAATCTGTTCGCCAACGCCTTGACGAGATTCACGAGTACCGCCGTGCTTTAGATCCTGAAACCGTCGACAAAGAAAAGATGAAAGGTTTCCGCGAATTTATGCGTATCGAAGGTTCGATACTCGCGTCGATCGCACAATTTCCGCTTATCAGCCCGTCGATCGCCGTGCAGTACTTTGTCGATCGCCATATGCCGTCGCTTGGCGCTGGTGACCACACGATCATGCGCAAAGTTTTAAACCAAACGATCTATCCCAATCTTCGCCACTTCGGAAAAATCGCGGTGAACGAGAAGGTGACAATTCTTGGAACAGGGAACGCGGCGACGCTTGGTATAGGCGTGGGCGCTCTTCACTATTTCTATTTGCTTCCGGCGTTTATTCAGGCCGTCAGCCCTGCTTTGCCGCAAGGTCTTAGTTTTGCCTTGAACGACACCTTTGGTAGCCAAAACCGGCAAACTCAAGCCACACTGTTCACCAACCTCTTGGTCGGCGCAAGTATCGGCATTTTGCGTGGCCCAGCCGATTTCACAATGGACGCAAAAAGTCAGGTCATCGAGGAACTTTACTCACGTGTCGACAACACACTTCGCCGAGAGGGATTAAATCCAGACGATCCAAAAATCCAATCTCGACGCGAGGAAATGCGCGAAGCTTTGGTGAACCTCACACTCGTACAAAAAGGTCTTCCGACCTCAAAAGAAGTTCTGTTTGATACAATGAGTCTCTACACGTCGGTCTCCGGCGCACGTGGATACTCGACGCCATCCAATGACGTCTTGCTTGCGAATATCAACCCGCGGGCCAAAGACGTTCCTTACGCAAAAGACGGCAAAGGTGAACCCGTTTTGACAAAGGAAGGTACACCCGTCGTTCAAGAAGGAAACTTTATCCTGACCTCGCGTCGGGGCCTTTTGCCTAGCGTATTGCGACGCGCACAAGCACAGGCTCGTGCTTGGCACGAAACAAACCCGTCTGCCGACACGGAGGCCGCACTTCGCCTCGTGAACCGCATGATCGTGGATTCGGAACGCCTGAGAAAAATCCTCCCCAAAGCGGCTAAAGAACTCCTCATGTTCATGGAGAACCCGTCGCTGCTTGTTCCAAAGAACGGACGTGCCAACCAAGATCTCGCTCGGTTGCAGCAAGAAATCCGCGATATCAGCGCAACGGCCATGGCGTTTCGTCAATTGATCGTCATGTCTAACTACGAAGGCGCGATCGAATACACGGCTCGCTATCTTCCTACTACCTGGACGAAAGAATATGGTTCGGGCGCCACGAATATGGCTGTGCTCTATCTTCGCCAATCGCTTGCAAGCTACTTAGACGGCGCGACTTTAGAAAACGTCGCGGCTCGACGCGTGGATTTTTATGCCTACGGCGAAAAATCTCAAAAAGAAGCCATCGAAGCGATGAAAGCGGAGTACCCAGAACTCGCAGGCCGCTCCAACGCGGTTATTCTTGCCGATGCCAACTTGCGCGCCGAAGTCATGCAGCGGGCGAATATCTTGGCGAAAGCTTACGGTGATCAAGAGCGGGCGGAACAAGAAGCCGAGCGATTCAAACCCAATCAAGGCTGGATCGAAAACTGGCGCCATAGCCGTGCCCTCCGTCGCGCGGAGGCTCGCTTGGCTCAATACACATTGAACAATCCGCAGCCAGAGAACCTGACAAAAGAAAACCTCGAAACCAAGCTTCGTGACTTCTACATTTCCGAAAGCGCGAAACAAATAGGTGTTCGCATTCAAGACTTCGCCGCGGAAAGCGAAAAAGACGCGCGCGTAACAGGTCGTGCGCCTTGGCAAACAGAAAGCGAAAAGTACAAAGCCATGCTGCGTGAAGTTCAATCAAACTCCGAACTTCTCGCCAACCGTCAGTTCGAGAGCTTGAACGTAAAGACTTACCTCTCCAAGCTTTCGCCAAGGGACGCCAACAATTTGAAACTTCAGCTGCACGCCGCGATCTTCTTGGCTGCGTACCGCGATGCCACAACCATGGGTAGCGCGATCAATGGCCTTGATTCCGCGCAACCAGGCATGACTCAAGGTCTCCGTCAGGCGTTAACCCGCCAGACCGACAAAGACCTGGCCAAACTAGAGGCCCTTGAATCGGAACGCACAAATAGCTTCGATCGCAAACTTCTTCGCATCCGCAGCCGCGTGGTTTCAATCACGGCTAGTTCGGCCAACCGCGCACTTCGTATTGTCGACTCGATGTTCAATGACCTCAGCGTCGATCGTGGTGCACTCGGAGTTATTCAACGGCGAGTTCCGTTTGCAGAAGAACTGGTTTCGGCCAATATTCGAAACGTCAAATTCTGGCCAGTGGCGTTCACTGTGAGTTGGACATGGAGTCACTTCGCTCTTGGAACAGGAATCGATTACTCGTTCTGGGTGACATCGATCCTGACCCAAGGGATTTTCGTCATGGCGCCGGTGCAATGGCTCTTTAGAAACTTCCGCATGCAAGACTTTAAACCCTACGACAGCGATCGTGCGGGTTGGTCAGGCGTGCGTCATCTTGCTTCGAAGTACTCGCTAGCAGAACTCTTAGGCTACACAGTGACCTTCGTCGCAATCATGCCAGCCGTGCTTTTGACTTCCGAAGTCGGGCGAAACCTCACGACCTATGTGGGAACACCGGTCGCCGAGGCCTTCCAACGATTCTCATTTATGGAAATCTCAACGGCGATGATGTCAGGAGTATTGGCCTACATAGCCGGAAGCCATGTCTATGAGAAGTGGCGCATGAGTCGAACCATCGGACGCCTTACGGTGCTCGATGAACGCCTAGAGCGAACCGAGGACCAAGCAAGAGCCAAACAGGTATCGGCAGAGTCCATCGATCTAAACTTCCTCCGAGGCTGCGAAGGAAGCTTCGTCTCGGTAGGAAAATAGACGCTCGTCAAAATAGTCCCAAAAGCGTGATCGTCGCGGTGCCTGACTTTCCTGAGTAAGTCGCCGTGACGGTCGTCGGTCCCAACGAAAGTCCCGCAGTAAACAGACCGCCGATATTGATCGAACCCAGACCAGACGATGCCCAGACCGCTGCATTGGTCACATCCGCCGTCGTGCCATTCGTGTAATGCGCCGTCGCCGTGAACTGCCGAGTAAGTCCGATCAATAAGGTCGATGAACTCGGAGAGACCGTAACCGACATCACGGCGGGCGCTGTAACCGTGAGATTTGCCGCCCCACTGATGGCCCCTAGGGTCGCTACAACGGTCGTTACACCTGTCGCGATCGTGTAGGTGTATCCAGCTTGCCCAGCCACATTGCTCGTGGTCGCCACAGCCGGGTCGCCGTTTGACCAAGTAACATTTGAAGTGATGTCGAGCACGGTTCCATTTGAATATAACCCCGTCGCGACAAAGGCCTGCCCTAGCCCAAGCGGAAGCGACACATTGGCCGGAGAAACCGTGATTTGATTCAACACGGCCGCCACCACAGTCGCATTCACCGATGCACTCACCGCATTCAGACTAGCCGTAACACTGACGGCGCCTGCACCAACCGCCGTCAGTGTGCCATTGGAGCCAGCGGCATTGCTGATCGACGCATTGCCATTGCTCACGGACCACGTCACAATAGCTCCACAATCTGACAAGAATCCGGCTGCGAATTTATTAACCTCTTAGCAAACGTCGGTAGATACATCCGACATTTGCTTAACACTTAAATTAACTGTGTTTCGTTAATAGAGACCTTCGCCAGCATCGTTGCCGACTGGTCGCTCGGCCCATACCGAATTCCAATCGGCCCAGATCTTTTGAAGAACACTGGAGAGCTCTTTTCGCGGAATATCGGTGCGGTTCAGTAACCCCTCGACTGTGTAGATCTCGGGGACAAAATGCTTTTGATCGACAAGCGAAGCCATCTGAAGCTGCACATTCATCAGGTCAGCCCAAACACGTGCTCGGTTTTGCGAACGTAGCTCTAGTTCACTTTGCAGACGACGAATCTCTTCGTTTAGTCGTTTAAGTTCGCGAGCAGCCGCTTCGACAGCCTCTTTTCCTTCCGTAAGATCAAACCGACCAGTTGCGAGTTCCGACAGCAAGAGCGCATCGTACTTCGCAAGCGAGCGCTGATAACTAGCCGACATCTTCGTGTAGGTGTCATAGGCTTGCTTAATAGCCTCTGGCATATTCTCGAAAAGACCGGAACGAAACACCCCAGGCCCCGTCATGCTATTGAGCAGGTACTCGCTTGAGAGATCACGAACGACCGTGTCTTGTTTCATCAACGCTTCGTAAGCCGCATCGATCTCGACTCGAGCCTGAGTCAGCGTCGGCGACTGCACCACACGTTCGGCACCGTTAACTACTCGCTTTTGCTGGTTCGCCGACTGACGAAGCTTTTCGATTTCAAGTTTCAAATTGCTGGTCGTCTGCGGCATCGTTCCCAATGCCTGATCAGACATCTTCGCGCGAAGCTGCTCGGCTTGCTTGTGAAGCGCCTGGAATTTTTCAAGATTCTCTGGCTTCACTTCGCCTTTGTTGGACATAATCCCCACCAAGCGAACGTTTTCGGCGCGAAGACGTTTTAGCTCGGCCGTTTGTTCTGGCGAAATCTCGCCTTTTTTCTCCAAGGCCTGAAGCGATCCAAGCGCTTTGGAGATGCCCGCAATATCTTGCCCCAGGGCCACGCCCTCTGGCGTCGCACGCATATGAAGATACTGGTGCGTTCTTGCAAACTCTCGGAAGGCCAGGTTCTTGACGTACTCTTGAATGACGTCATCTAACGAATCACGCGACGGCTCGACCCGTGGCAGTTCTCGACCCGTCACCCGAGAGATGAAGTTTCGGATGCGAACAAATGTTTCCGGAGCTTTGATATCATCGTACTGAAACTCTTTATCGAGGGTGATCTTGCCTTCTGCGCGCAGGCGCTCGAATTCGGCCTTTTCAAGCTTCCCTTCGAAGTACTTCTTTTGAACTTCCAGCGAAACCCCTTCGGCGAACTCGACAAGTGGTTTGTGATCAAAGATCAAGTGGCCGATAATCACCTTCTGACCGTCTTTCGCCTTGATGTCTCGACGAGGGCTGTAAACCACAAACTCGACATTGGGAAGCGAGGCCACGCCTTGGTTAAAGGCTGCTTCGTTTCCTTGGTAAAGCGCATCGCCTTTTCCAATGATGTACAAAGCTGGCAGGAACGACTTTCCATTGTGAGCCGTCGGACTCCAGTCAACACCCGTCATAAGGACGTCGCAGTAGAATCCGCAAGTTGGCGAAATTTTTCCGGCACGCGCGAGCTCCGCTCCGAGATTGCGCTCGTCGGCAGGAATCTCGGGATTCTCACGATTGACCTCTTCGATCTCGAGTTCGCGTTGACGTTTCTCGGCAAGCGACTTTCCTGGAGCGACGTCCGCGACTGTTGAAAGCGGAACAACGCCTTTAAAGAGCGTGTCGTTTGGAAAGTGCCGCATGTAGAGGTCCGAAATCACGCCGCCCATACTGTGACCGACAAGGAAAATCGGCTTGTTTGTTCCAGCCGTCACACGGCGTGCGACTTCGCGAATCTGCTCAAGCTCAGCCTTGATGCTTTCCGGAGAGGTTCTCGATCCTTCCCCGTGCCATTTAAGATCAAGCGAGACCACATCAACGCCGCGAGGGCTCATGTAATCCATGATCTGTGCGGCGACGTGGTGACCTGTCGTCTTGGTACCTCCGCCATGAACGAAAATAATGACCGCTTCAGAACTTTCTCGAACGTAGGACTTCACCGCTCGGCCGGCGTTTTCTTTGAGTGCCAAGAAATTCACGCCGATGTTGGTTTTGATCCCATCGAACTCGGCACGCAAGTGAACCATGTTGCCGCTTGCGGTTTTCACAAGACCCGGCTCGTTGGCGCCGTTAAGGCCATGGCTGATCAGGCTTGTGCCGGGAACCAGACGCTCGTCGACCTGCTTGGGGCTTTTTACCCCACCCCAGGTTTGTTCAGCTTGGCGTTCGGCTGTGGGATTGGCGAATTGAGGCAAGACGACCGAGGCCTGACGCCCTTGAGCCTGGCGAATGTAGTCTCCTGCGGATGCTCGAAGCGTCGACTTAAACTGCGATTCGCAGTCTTGCGCATAAGCCGAACCGGCTGCGCCAATGATGGCAAGCACGGCCATATATGAGAGGGGTTTTGCCAAAAACTGAAAACGCTGATTTAAGGTCGTACAGGGGCTTTTCATGGGGCGTCATTTCTCTCTCAAAGCTCTCGCGCGAGCAAATCAAGTTCCCCGTTTGAGATTCTTTACCAGTTTTCAAGAGAAACTTTGCAAGGTTCTAAGCATCAGTCCTTCCCGTGGCTTATGGGGTCCATTATGCTGGCCTCTATGAGCGGACAAACTCTTCAAAGAAAAATCGCAGTTGTACTAACGGGCGCAGGCCACTTGGATGGAGCCGAAATCACCGAGGCTGTTTCAACCCTGATTGCCATCTCGGAAACCGGCGCTAGCTACCAGTGTTTTGCCCCTGATCTCGCCAACGAGAGCGGCGCAAATGTGCTTCAGATGTCCCAGCGAATCGCACGCGGCAAGGCTAGGCCACTAAGCGAACTTCGACCGGCCGATTTTGACGGCCTGGTTTTCCCGGGTGGCTTTGGTGCGGCCAAGGTTTTGTCGAATTTTGCAATGAAAGGCTCACAAGCGACGGTGCTTCCCGATGTCGTCCGTGTGATTCAGGAGTTCCACAAAGACTCAAAACCGATGGGCTTTATCTGCATTGCCCCGACGCTTGCCGGGCTGGTTCTGGGAAAAACCGGTGTTGAGCTGACCATCGGCGAAGATGGCGAAGCCGCAGGTGAACTCAGAAAACTTGGAGCGCTTCATACGGTCTGCCCGGTTACCGACTACATCAGCGACCGCGACCAAAAAGTGCTCTCGACTCCGGCCTACATGTACGACGATGCCAAACCATCGGATGTCTTCGCCGGCATCCGCAAAATGATCCGCGAGCTCGTCGAAATGGCCTAAGGGGCGCAATGAAGCCACGTTACGACCGAAGTAGGCACCTCGCGAGCGCTGTCGGGAACAAAGATCTCGTCACCAATACGTTCGACGTTTTCTGACTTTTTAAAAAGTCGACGATAGAACTCGGATGTCATACCCCGAGAGTTCGTTGCCATCCACGAAAGATGGCTCGCCATGCGCTCGCGATGCGCCTCAAGATCGCGAAGTGCCTGAGAGCGAATCGCCGTTGGGTTCAAAGGATTTCGAGCAAGCTCCTTAACGGCCTCCGAAACCGCCTCGGCCGTATCGCGCTCGACCGTGATCGAGTTTACGGGGTTCAGAAACAGTGCCCGTCCACCACGAGACTTTGTCGAGACAACCGGAACCCCGCATAGGAGACTCTCCATGCATGCGTACATTCCCCCTTCTTCTCGCGAAAGGGCCAAGGTGCAGACCGCTTGGTTGAGCGTACGAACGATTTCCTCTTTGCTTAAGTTTCTGGGGTTCACTGTCGCATGACGAAGACCTGGATGAATCTTTTGAAGCTCGACTGGCGAAGGCATTAGAAAGTGCAGCCGCCTGATCCCGGAAGCCAGCTCATGCCGTTTAAAAGCTTCGGCTTTCGCGACGTAGACCGCATCGTAAATTCTTGGAAGGGCGATTGGACGATAGATTGCTTCATCGACAAAAGCATTGTGACTTGCCAACACGCCAGGAATACGAAGCCGACGGCATCGCCTGTCTTCGATGGGGTCGTTTCGAAAGAGCTGATAGCGCCAGCCCTGTCGTTTAAAGTAAGCGGCTTCTTGTTTTTTTCGTAAGAGCTTTAGCCAGTACCCGGAAAACCAAGCCGGGTGTTCGATCACGGCAGGAGGTTTTGAGCTTTTTCGGGCCGCACGCTGAGCCCAATCAGGAGGAGTCGCGGGCACTCTACCCATTCGGCCCAATATCAAAGGATCAAGGCTATAAACGTAAAACCCTTCGTATCGCATCACTCCAGAGTCTGCCAAACTCCAAAGGCGTCAGGCAAACGAGAAGCTTGTCATCGAGACGGAGCCGTTTTGAATTCCTAAAGCGATGATGTTTGCGTCGCCGCCAGGTGTACCGGCGCCCGCCGCATAAACCAGCGGCAGGAGATGATCAAGACTTGGATGCGCCATCGAGATCTCCTTATCCGAGAAAATCTTCTTTAGCTGCGCGAGACGATCACCACCGCCCTGAAGAGCGTCGCAAACCATCCCGTCGAATTTCACGGCCCAAGGCCTCGCTGGTGCCTCGGCATCCCAGTCAATCGCACGCAAGTTGTGCACGATGTTCCCGCTTCCCAAAACAAGCACGCCTTGATCGCGAAGCTCGGAGATCGCGCGCGCCATTTCAAAGTGGCTTTCCAGCGAGGCCCCACGATCGAGGCTTAGCTGAAAGGTCGGCACATCGGCCGCCGGATAGAGATGATGAAGCACAGACCATGTTCCGTGATCTAAACCCCAATCAGACGAGGTCTCTGCCTTAAGGCCTTTGCCTTGAACCAGTGGCACAACCGAATCGGCAATACCCTTTGCGCCTTCCGGCTTGTAGCTCACTTCGTAGAGCTCTTGCGGAAAACCGTAGAAGTCATAGATCTGCTTAGGGCGATCGCTGGCGAGCACCTTGGTGCCATGGGTTTCCCAGTGGGCCGAGATACACAAGATCGCCTTTGGTTTTGGAAGTGATTCGCCGATCTTTCGGAAGTTTTCCGTAAATCGATTTTTATCGACGATATTCATCGGCGAACCATGTCCGATGAACAAAGCTGGAAGACGTGAGCCCGTTACGCTGGATTTTCCATATTCGCTAGAACCTGTTTGTGGCTTAGAATTTAGTACCGCCATGGCTCCACCTCCACCCGCAATCGCCGAAAGAGCTATGAGAAATCCTCGCCGTTTCACGTCGTAACTCCTTTCATAGCTCCCTTCGGTCAAACCTCTTACTTCGCCGCTGCTTTTACTTCTTGTTTCACTTTCGCAGCTTGGATTTTTAGTTCAATCGTCACTTCGTCGCCAACCACTGGCCCAGCTTCAACCACCGAATTCCAAGTGAGTCCGAAGTCCTTGCGGTTGATCTTCGTCGTTGCACGGAACGCGATTTTCTCGTTTCCGTAGCCATCTTTCACCGCACCCAAGTACTTCGCATCAAACGTGACCTTTTTCTTTTGGTCACGAACCGTGAGATCGCCCTCTAGCTTAAAGCCGTCTGGCTTACCTTTGATCGCAGTCGAAACAAACGTCATCTTGGCAAACTTCTTTGCATCAAAGAAGTCC
>CAUJGS010000101.1 GCA_963170185.1 Bdellovibrionota bacterium | reverse complement strand
ACGTACTTCTTGCCGACCGTCGGGACGTTGTTTTCCGACTGACAAGCGATCACACACGCCGAACAGCCCGTGCACGAGTTGAGATCCACCGCCATGGCCCACTTGTGCTTCGTGTACTGATGCTGTGGCCAGATCGTGAAGATCTGGTGTTTGTGGATGCCAGCTGACGGATCTTTTTGGAATGCCGAGTTCGTCGCCTCGATCACGATCTTACGACCTTCCATCAAATGATGGTCCTGAGTCGAAGCGAGTTCGTAACGACCCGAGGTCTTCTTGAACGTCGCTTTGAGACCTGAGAACACAGGCTTGCCACCTGCGAAGCTCGAAAGCTGATACGCATCGACGCCAAGGCCGTCTGCAACTTTACCAGCGTGCTTTTGGCCGTAACCAACCGCGAGTCCCATGACATCGTCATGAAGGCCTGGCTGAACAAGAACCGGCGCTTTCACCGTCTTGCCAGATACCGTTAGCTCAACGACATCACCTTGCTTCAAGCCCTCTTTGCGGGCCATCGCTGGAGCCACCGCGAGGTAGTTGTCCCAAACGACTTTTGAAACCGGATCTGGAAGTTCTTGCAGCCACGCGATGTTTGCCAAACGACCATCTGCAAGTTGAATCGTTGGATAGAGAACCAACTCATAGCCCTCTGCTGCCGCTGGCTTGTACGAAACCGAACCAACAAACGCGCGAGCCGAACCCGTGCGATCGCGGCGAGCCGACGTCGTCGCAACACCATTTTGCAGAACGGCGAGCCAGAAGTCGTCAAACGACTGACCACGACCGAGTTCCACTTTCGATTGGATGTCTGATTTCCAAGTCGCCTTCACGTACTCTAGCCAACTACCTGCCGCCTTCGCTTTCGCCGATCCCTGAGAAGAGGCCTGCGTCCACGCCAAGAGAAGTTCGCCAAACGAGCGTGTTTGATAGAGCGGCATGATCGTAGGTTGCTGAATCGAGAACACACCGGCTTGGAACTCGTAATCGCCCCACGTTTCAAGCGACGATCCCGCTGGCAGCACCCAGTGCGCCTGCATACCGGTGTCGTCGTTGCGGTTGCCAGTGTAAACAACCGTTTCTACCTTCTTCAGAGCCTCGCGAATACCGCTGTCCGCAGGAAGCACGTACAGAAGATTCAATTCATCAATGATGAGTGTCTTAACTTTGCCGGCTTCCATGTCCGCGATGAGACCCTTTAGAGCCTCTGGCGAACCCGCCAATGTCTCAAACGCGGCGCCATCGTGATCGATGGTTTTCCCGTCGTTCCCAAGCATCGAGTTCAGCGCGTTCACCGCGATCTGAAGATCGACTTGCTTGTCCGTGAGCGTCGGCAAACCACCGGCGATCACAAGCGATTCGCCACGAGCCGCCGCCAACTCAGCCGCCACTTGATCAAAGAGTTTTTCATCAAGACCGAGTGCCGCCAATGAACCTTCAGCTGCTTTCGCCGCTTGTGCGACACCAGCTGGGATCGTGAACGAACCTTTTTTCGCCACACGCGCGATCAGAGCCAAAACAACATCTAGCTGCTGGCTGGCGCGAATGCGGAAGCGATCGTCCGCGTTCATGCCGGTCAGCGAGAGAATCGACTCAAACGCCACCAAGCGTCCCATGTCTTTTCCTGGCGAACGACGACGCGACCACTGCTTGGAGAACTCAACCGGAGAAATCAATGTCCCCAAGAAGTCCGCATCGATCGAGACCACCATTTTCGCGAGTTCAAAACGGTAGCGTGGAAGAACCGCGCGGCCGTAAGACGCCTTCTGCCCTAGGCGAACCGCCTCGACTGGAAGCGTGTCGTACTGAACCCACTTCGCACCGTAGGCGCGAGAGAAATCACCGACAATAGACTTAAGTGATGGCGAAGGTCGGGTTCCCGAAACGATAGCGACGCCGCCGGCCTTCAGGGCTTCGACGATCTTTCCGTCAGCCTCTTCAAAGGTCGTCGAAACCGACTCTTTGTTCGTGCGCTCTTTATTGAGGAGGTTACGAACCGGACCCTTCATGCGGTCTGGATCGTAAAGCGAAAGGATCTCCGCATGCGCGCGACCCGAAAGACCACCAAGAGTCATAGGATGCGCCGAGAGACCTTCAAGCTTAATTGGGCGACCCTCGAGAGTTTTAACGAGCGTTCCCGCTCCCTCGAGGCCGTCGTACCAAGCCGACGTGTAGAAATTCGGCTCGCCTGGCGTGATCTCTTTAGGAGCTTTCGCGTAAGGGATGATGTGGCCAGCAGGACGACGAACACAACCCGTCGTCGCCAGAGCAACACTCGCACCCATGACCTTCAAGAAGTCACGACGAGCAAAGCCCGCATCGCCCTTCTCTTCCGCGTAAGGCGAAGACATGAATTCATTTTCCAAGCGCCCTGCAATGGCCGGATCTTTCGCCCACTGCTCGAGGCTCAACCAATAATTCTGCATTTCAGAGTTTTGAGATTCCATATGCGTCTAAAAATCCTTGTTGAGCGTCTCGTTAGTAGTGGCAGGTCGAGCAACTGACCGGCGCCTGGTTTTCTTTCTCGCGGTGGCAACTGATACACCAGCCCATCGAGAGCGAAGAGTGTTGATACATCACTTCCATCGACTCAACCGGGCCGTGACACTTGTGACAAGCCTGAGGAGCGCCGTATTTTTCGACGTGACGTTTGTGATTGAAGCGCACGTGGTCTGGAAGCATGTGAACCTTCTTCCACGCGATCGGCGTATTGTTATTGTACGCCTCAGCCAGCTTTTGAATATCCGGCTTGTCGGTCGCAACAACCAAGTGACAGTTCATACAGATGTTGAGACTTGGCACCGCAGAGTGATTCGCGCGCTCAGCTGACGAGTGACAGTAAAGACACTGCATCTTGTACTGACCGGCATGAAGCTCGTGCGAAAATGCGATCGGCTGCTCGGGCGCGTAGCCCTTGTTGTATCCAATGGAACCCCACTCGCAACCTGTCGCGAGGAGTCCGAAAAATCCCATCGCCACAGCCAGTGTGGTTTTGCGCAAAACCGGCTTGGCAAACAAAAGATTCCAGATGCTCATGCCTGGTGACCTCAAATTTGGTAAAAGTCCTACTTGCTCTTCCCTCGCGGTACTTAAGCAAGCCGCACACATGCCGTGTTATGGGCACACGCACAAAATTTTCTTCGTGATGCTATAAGTAAGCGAAATGCCACGAATTGAGAAACCATTTCTCGAGGAAATTGAGACGACGTTGAAAATGGACATGCAACCTTTTGCGGCATGTCATCACCCATTTC
>CAUJGS010000100.1 GCA_963170185.1 Bdellovibrionota bacterium | reverse complement strand
ACTCAACACGATGTTGAAGAAATCCCTCCTGGACCTTTCGGTCTCGGGGGTTTTGGCTTTGACGGTGCTTTGCACAAGCCCGCTTGCCTCGGTGTTGGCGCACGCCGCGGTTCCTGGTCAGGGTGCAGAAAAGATGGATGTTGAGACCCACGGGTTTCTCATTCAAAAGCTCGAGGATGTGATCGAGCAAACGCCAAAAGGTGATGGCACACGAGTACCAGCGCTTTTGCGTCTTGCGGACTTGTTTTCGGAACGTGCTCGTTTGATGTCGATGGAAGAGGTTGAGCGCGGATGTTTCGACCAAACTCGTTTTACGAAAGAAAACGAAGCCGAACTAAAAGCCTTCTGCGCGCGTTCGGCGGATGATCGCAAAAAAGCGATCTCCTACTACGAAATGGCGCTTCGTGAGAGTTCGGGTGCGAATCAAAGCCGCATCCTCTTTCACCTGGCCCATCTCTATGAAATGAATCAGGACAATCGCAAAGCCGAGGCGATGTATCGTCGCATTCTGTCTTTGGGGTCAAAACACTTCTCTCAAGCAGTTTTAGGTCAGTCGCAAGCCGGTCTTGCGGAAATCGCGTTTCGCGAAAAGCGTTTTGCCCCTGCGAAACGTGGGTTTGAACTGGCTCTTAAAAACCCTGCGACACCTCGAAAAGGCTGGATTCACTACCGCATCGCTTGGTCGCAATTGAATCTTGGTCAGTCGCAAGCTGGTAAAGAGCGTCTTTTGATGATTTTAAAGTCGCCAAGCCTTTTGACTTTGGAGTCTTCGGTAAGCTCGCAAGCTGGAAAACCAGATGCGTCTTTCCAAGAAGATATCGCTCGCGACCTGACGGTGTTTTACGCCCGCACAGGGTTTGATCGTAAAGACATCGAACAGCTTTGGGCATTGAGCCCCGAAGTGGCTCGTAAAGACATTCTGATGACACTCGCTGATGAGGCTGAGCGTCTTGGTCAGCGCCGTTCGGCGATTGACGTGTGGACGGTGTTGGCGACTCGCGCGCAGGGTCTTTCGAATCGCGAAAAAACAGAAGCTCTGGTTCGCGTTGCAAGCCTTCGTTTCGGCATGGGCGACAAAGCTCGCGCTGTGACGGACTACCGCACGGCGATCGAGCAATGGAAGAAGGGTGGATGTGATCCACTTGCCGAGTGTGAGCTTCTTCAAAAGCGTTTCCGTAAACTTGTTCTCGATTGGAACAAGAACGAAGAAACCAAACTGACTTCGAATCTTCTTGAGATGTACAAGTCGTACGTTTCGATCTTCGCTAACGACTCTGAGATGGCATTCTGGGGTGCGACCGTGGCGCGTAGCCTAGGTCCTAAGCACCGTGGTGATGCGATGAAGCTGTATCGCACGGCTTCGGTGGAATCGTCGAAGATCATGACTTCGACCAAGCAAGACACTTGGGATAAGAACCTTGTTTCGGTTTTTGAGGGAAGTCTTCTTTCGGAAATCGAACTTGCGGAAGAAACCAAAGACCTTAACGCCCGTGAGTCGGCGTATCGTCACTACCTGGCGCTGAATCCAAAAGGTGCTAAATCATTGGAGGTTCGCTATCAGATCGCACACGTCACTTACACACGTGGCGAAACGGCGAAAGCGGCCGATATGTTCTTTGAACTTGCGGCTCGCGACGAAAACTGCCGTGAAAAGAACTCTCCTAGCTTCTGCCGCCAAGCGGCTGACCTCGCCTTGGATGCGGTTGCACTTCAAAAAAATGACTCGCGCCTGGAAGCGATGGGCGAAGAGCTTGCGAAGCTCTACCCACAAGCTTCGACCGAGTACCTGGGTGTTGCTCGCCGAGCGAGACTCAATATCGCGGCGAAAGCTGCGGGCACGGGCCGCAATGCGGAGATGGAAGAGAATCTCGAGCGCTTAAAGAGGTTAAACCTCAAAGGCGCTTCGAACGAAGAAGTGCTTCTTACCTATCAAAACCGTTTCGTCTTGGCTGAAAAGACAAGAAACTTTGAAGAGGCAAGTGCGGCAGCGGTCGCTGTTATCAACTTCAAAGGTGCGAGCGAAAAGCAGCGTGAAGACGCGATGGCTAAACGCCTCTGGGTTGCGGAAATGCAACTCGATTTCCCGACAGCCTATGTGACAGCTCGTCAGATGAAGCACACGGGGCTTTCTCAGGCCGAACGAGAGCTTCGCTTGTCTCTCTTGGCTGAATTGGCGGGTCGCGATGCAAAGCCGCACCTTCGTCAGTTCATTCGTCTCTCGAAGGATCGCAAAGCGGTCTTGGCAGCACGTGTGAACCTTGTGAAATTGTCGAACTACTCGGAGCGCGAATTCATGGCTCACTTGGGCGAATTCCGTAGCCAACCGGGGCTGGTAGCAAGTCTCGGCCTTGAAGTTTACGCACGTCAGCCGTCAAGCCGTCTTGCGGATCGTCTCTTGGCCGTGAAAGGTGTTGCGAAGACAGAAGAAGGTTCGGTCCTTGTTCGAGCGCGTGAAATTGGAAAGATCTCTTCGTGGGCGCAAAAGCTTGCGACATCGAAGTTGCCTGTTGGTGCCGGTGACCGCGCTTTGAGTCGCGCTATTCAGACTCGCGTACAGGCCTTGAACCAGGCCGATCAATTTGCAAACAGCATGATCAAAACTGGCGATGCTTGGCTTCAGGCTTTGTCTCTGCAAGCTGTGGCGAACGAGAACCGTCGTTTGAAAGAAGAGATCTTGGCGCTGCCGGCTCCTAAGGGTCTTAAAGAGTCCGATCTCAAGCGTTACCAGATCCTTGTACAAAAGCAGGTTCAGCCGTTTGAAGTAAAAGCGGTTCGTATCACTGACAAGGTTCAAAAGTTCTGGCGCACGAATCCGGCTGAGAGTTTTGGTCTTGCGATCGAAAAGACGGTCGGAGCAAAACGTCAGTTCCTGGCAAAAGAAGGTCAGAAGCTGGTGCAGGCGCTGAACGCCGTTGGTCAGTCCGAAGCCGCGAAACGTGTTGTTTCGGCCATGGATAGCGATCAGCAAGCGGTTCGTGTGGCAACGATCGACCGTGCTCGCCGCTCGGTGAAAGAAGATCCGTTTGATATCGAAAACATCCGTCGTTTGAGAGATCTCGAAGCAAAAGCGGGATCGGACACGATGGTTGCGTACTTGGATTCGCGTATGAGCCGGATGGGAGTGAAGCCATGAATGGGAAGATGATTCTTGTCGTGACGGTTTACTTGATGACGCTCGCTGCGATGGTGGCGACGAGTTCGGTAGCGAAAGCTTCGAGCCGTCGAGACAGTCAGGCGCGCCAGGTCCGTGCGAGCTCGCAGACGATGACAAAAGAAACGGCGAAGCGCCTTTCTACTCAGATGAGTTTTTCGGGCTCACGCGTAGGTGGTCAGTACCAGGTTCCTGGTGAGGCGACAGCGCGTGTGGAAAACGAAAAACCCATCGAAGAGCTTTTGGGTCTCCGTACACAGTTTCGTGACCGAATGAAGCAAGATGAAGAGAGAGATTGATATGACACAAGCAAGTGTTGAAAAGAAGCAGACAGGGAAAAATGAGCCAGAAAAGCGCGAACAGGTAGCTCTTGTGAACGCACAGGGCGAGTTGGTTCGGGTCTTTAATCTTGTGAACGAGGAAGGCGAAACGCTCTCGACACGATCGAAAGTGACGCTTGTCTACCGTCACGACCGTCGTCGCATTGAACCATCGCTTAACGTAAACGAGCTTCGCACGGAAGGTGTGGAGTTTGATGTTTTGCAGGAATCGACGATCGCGGAACTTCGCTCAAAACCCTACCGTGTAGGGATTTTGGGTCAGATCACGGTCGTGGATATCTCTTCGATGAAATTGGCTCCTAGCTATGAGCTTAAAACCGAAGACGATCGTCGCGATCTCATCATGGCTGGAAAGTGGATCGGCGGTGTTCAAACTGCTTTGATCTTGATTGCGCTGGTTCTTGGTCATTTTTTGGTAGAAGAAACGAAAAAAGAAGAAGTCGTCACAACGATTCGTCCAGTTGAACTGGAAAAAATCGCGAAGGTGGAGCCACCTCCTGTTGTGCAGCCGATGACTCGCCCTCCGGTTCAAAAAGTCGTTCAACCTAAGGTGAACGCAATCGTGAAGCGTGAAATCGTAAAACGCCAGCCGCCACGTGTGGTGACAAAGCGTGCCCCTGTTAAGCCTACGATGAATCGCAAAGCCACAGCTCGTATTCCTAAGACAGAGCCGAAACTAGAAAGCATGGGAGCGCTTGGTGCTCTCGGTGGAGTTTCTAAGAAGCTTCAATCTGGTGGCGGTTTGAATCTCAATGGTTCTTCTTTGGCTCGTGGCGGTGATCGCGGAACGGGCGGCGGCGGTGTTGGTTCTAGCGGAACTGGCGGCGTTGCTGGTGCCCTTTTTGGCAAAGGCCTGATTGCGGCCTCTAACGGCTCTGGTGCGCGCGCTGGTTCGGCTGGTGGGTACGGCACCAAAGGCCGCGGCGGCGGTCGTGAGGGCTATGGAAATCGTTCTATGCTTGGTTCGTCTGGTGGCTACGTATTGCCTCTCGATGGCGAATCGTTCATCCAGGGCGGTTTAACGCGTGAACAGGTTGAAGAAGTCATCAGCCGCAACATGGGGCAAATTCGCTATTGTTACGAAAAAGGGCTCCAAGTTGAACCTTCTCTAAAGGGTCGGGTCGCGGTGAGCTTCGTAATTGGAGCTGGCGGCCAAGTATCGACGGCACGAGTCCAGCACTCTTCTGTGGAGTCGAGACAGCTGGAAGGCTGTATCGTAGGGCGCTTGAAAGGTTTCAAGTTCCCACGGCCGGTAGCGGGAGTGAACGTACAAGTTCAGTATCCGTTTAGCTTCCGAAGAGTCTCGTCCACCGACGTAGTCGGCGTTAACTAACCCCGGGCCTCGCAAATAGGAGCGGCGCCCAGGAAACATGGATGGGTGTCCGCTATGAGAACGATTTCCGAGGCAGCACGAGTTACGAGTCTTCTGGACCGTACACATCAGAAAAAGTCGCTGGTCCTTACACTTGCTGGCTTGAGTTTACTTGCTGGCCTAGTTGGATGCGGTGGAGTTAGCTCAGATCCGACATCGGAGTATGCGGATCTCAACGCGGCGGTTCCACCACATCAAGAAAAAGCACGGACACAAGCCGTTATCGATCGCTCGTATGTGATCGAACCTGAGCGCGATGCAACCTTCATCGCCGGTGAGACGAACTCGTTCAAGGTTCGTGTTCGCGTGTTCTTCCCAGTCGATTCTTATGAGCTTCGTATCAATGGTCTTCCGCAAGACGTCGCGGGCGTTGCTCTTCAAAAAGTGCCAAATGAAGCCGGTAGCTACATCGTGACTTGGTCGGCTCCTAAAGACTTCATTCCTTCGGATCGTTCGGAACGTCAGGTCAATTACCGTCTTGAGCTTGCGGACGTACGTGCGCAAGATCCATCGGTCGAGCAGCTCTTCCGTTCGATCAACCGTGTTCAAGAGTTCTCGTTTGCGGTTCGTCGCACTGGTAAAACCCCGATGATCGTCAACATGAGTGCGCTTCCAACAGAAATCGCACAAGGACAAATGGTTCCTTTCACTGTCGACGTTGCCGACCCGGCTAGCTACGACGGTTTTAGCCCGCGTTTGGATGTTTATTTTCAAGGTACAAATCGCACTGAGAGCGGTTACGAAGCCAACGGTGCAACTTATGTTCGTCATGAGTCGACGCCTAAGCATCTTGGAAACGGGATCTGGCGCTTTAGCTTCGTGTTCGATGCGAAAAACAACGACGTCGGCGCGCAATTGGATCGCGACGGAAAACGCGTTGAAGGTGCTACGCACTTGCGCACGCGCATGCTGATGAAGGCTTATGGGTCGAGTGGTGGTGTTTCGGGCGAGAAGCTGATTCTAACCAAAATCGCTTACGAAAAACCACAAACAGCGTCGAACAAACCTGAGGCTTGTGTTGCTCCGGCGGCGCCGAAAGCTCCGGCAAAGACGACGGCACCAGCGGCAAAAACGAATCCTAAACCGGCTGCAGCTGCAGGCGCCAAGAAGGCTTGAGGTTGGTCATGAAAACGAATATCGGAACAAAGATTCTTGGCCTCGGAGTAGCTTTCGGAATGGCGTTGGCGGCGACACTGGTGTCGACAACCGCGATGGCAAAGTCGGACTTCGATTCTCTTGGAGCGAACGAAGGTATCTTGAAACGCGCTCGCGCGCTGAACACGAAGCAACAGATTCGCATCGTTCAAAAGCGCGCGGTTGACCGCGACATGCGTCTTGAACTTGGCGTCGCTTACGGCGGCGTTGCAGGTGGGAACTCTTACTTGAACTCACAGCCTTTGATGGGGGCGGTGGACTTCCACTTCACACCACGCATTTCGCTTGGTTTCCGTTACGCTCAGTACGCAAACCAGCTTTCTCGTGAAGGTCAGTCGCAGTTTGATGCGGCTCGCTCGGCACAACAAGCTGGACAGCTGGATTACACGATTCCAGAAATCGACCTTCCTAAATCGTCGATGATGGGGATGCTGTCTTACTATCCTATGTACGGTAAACTAAACTTCTTCGACCTCTCAGTTGTGCAGTTCGATATCTACCTCACTGGTGGATACGGTCAGATGGAACTCAAATCTGGCTCGAGCGCAACTTGGACAGCAGGTGGCGGAGTTGGTTTCTGGTGGACGCAGAACTTTAGTTCGCGCATCGAAATCCGCCATCAGGCGTATCAGGACAAAGTTTATACAGGAACACGCGACGTCGGCATGATGATCGGTACGATCGGAATCGGACTCTTGTTATGAACCAGTCGCGCGGATTTTTTTCAGCAATTGGTCTTTTGACGGCAGGCCTCGTTACGATGGGTCTGACGGCGTCGGTAGCTGATGCTAAGGCTGGAGCTAAGACGTCTGCGACAAAGACCTCGGCTCAACCCACGGACAAACAGGTTCTTCGCGATGCACGAGTAGCTTTTGAGAAGAAGGACTACCGTCGTTCGATCAACCTCTATTCGAAAATTCCGGCGACTAGCGATTATTGGTCGGAATCTTTGGAAGAGCGTGCGTGGGCTTTGGTTCACGTGAAAGAGCACGATCAAGCTCTGAGTCTGGTAAAGACTCTGACAGCTCCGCCAGTAAAATACGAAATCGGCGGTGAGCCGTATTTGCTTTCTGGAATCGTACAACTTCGTCTTTGTAACTACGACGAACTCTTCCGAGTCATGAAGCGTTTTAAAGCAGATATTCAGCCGCGATACGACGCGCTTAAGGTGCTGGCTAAAACCGGCAACTCGCCAGCGGCGGAAAAGTTTCTTTCTCGCTCGTTTGATGCAGGCGACGTGTCTCGCCAGACAGCTGGTGAGGATCTCGCCAACCTTCCGCGCATGATCTACCGGGATAAAAAGCTTCGCACGTCGTTTCAGGCCTCGATGAAGCCCGGAAGCGACAAACACATGGCGACAGTCCGTGCACGCCTGAAGGCGCTCGCGGAGCGCGATGTGAAAGACATCGGCGAAGTCTTGCGCAAGTTTCACTTGATGGAAGTCGAAGCCGTGAGCCGCATGTACTCGAAGGTGCATCTTGCGGACGCAAAAACGCCTTCGACGGCTGTCAAGCGCGATGCCAATACACTCGTTTTCCCGGATGATACGGAAGACGTTTGGTTGGATGAATTGGACAACTACCATGTTGAAGCCAACGGCTGTCCGGGAGCACCAAGTGCCACAAGTGCTGGTGCACAAGATGGCGGTAAAGGACCGAAGTCATGATGACGGAACTGAAGTCTCTGATGCAGACGAAAATAGAACACGTGAAACTTTGCGTTCTCGCTTCGGCGATTGCGCTTGCGGGCTTAGCATGTTCGCCAGAAAACCCGCGCTTGATGGCGCCTCCGGTGAAGTACGGTGAGGCTGCGACTGAGTCAAAGCCGCAGGTGCTGAGCGTGAGCCCAAAGGTCGACATCCTCATGGTCATCGACAACTCGGACTCGATGCTCGACGAGCAAAACGATTTGAGCCGCAACATCGACCGTTTTACGACGGGCCTGGCAACAAACTCCGGAATCGACTTTCACATCGCAGCCGTTTCGGTTTGGGATTCGATCACTTTCAAAGAGATGACCAAAGATCACGGACCGGGTGAACTCCGACGCTTGAAGCGTCCCGATGGCAAACCCATGCCGGAAGAATTTGGTCGCTTCGTTTCTAGCCGCGCCAACTACGACGAGTATTTGGCAAAAGAAGGCTTTAAGCTTGGTCGCGAACCAGGTTGGCTGCAAGTGCTTCGCGCTTCGATGAAAATCGGGACTGAAGCTTACAATGAAAAGTGGAAAGAAGAAAAAACCGGCGGGCCGAACATCGAAGAGATTTTCTCTCCGGTGAAGATGGCTTTGAGCTCTCCAATGGCCGAAGGTTCTAACAAGGGCTTTCGTCGAAACGACGCTCACTTGGTTTTGATCTTCATCACGGACTCCGAGGCTTCGATCAAGAATGCGGACGGAACGTCGTTTGATCTTTCCGGTGGTGAGCTTCAGGAGTTCTTGCGTGGAACGATCGGGCCTGACTACCGCGATCACGTGACGGCGCTCGGAGTTCTTGCGCGCAGCACAGATGCGGAAAAAGAACGTGATCCGGCGATTCGTTATGCGAGCCGCGGTCCTACGGAGCCGATCAATATCCAAAACTTCATCCGTGACCTCGGCGGTCGTTGGATGGGCTTACGCGACAAGAACTACGGCGACGCGATGTCGGATCTTGGACGCTATGTTCGTGAACGAACTCTGGCGCGTCCTCGCGTGGAACTCGATGCGATCCCTGAGTGGGGAACCATCGAAGTGAAGCTCAACGACGTCGATCAAAAGCTTGGCGAGGGCTGGATTTACGATGACGCTCGAAACAACGTCATCATCACGCAGGACCTTTCAAAGGTGAACGGCGTGATCGACCTCAAGGTGAAGTTCACTCCGGTCACGGCGCAGTCGCTGCGGGCTGGCCTGGTGACGAAGTAAATCACCGGACAATATTGACCATTTGAATGCTCGAAAAGTGGGAGGCCTGTAGGCCTCCCTGCTTTTTTCGGCGGCATAACGCGACGCAAATCAAAAAACAAGGCGGTACCTTGTTGACCGGGGTGCGTTGAGCAACCAAGACTTTGGTTGAGGTTATCGTGACTCACGATAGGCTAAGGCGCGCGTTTGGCGCTAGATCCATGGGGCGAGGGGGCATCCGTGCGGATTAAAAAACTGGAAATCGTCGGCTTCAAATCTTTCAAAGATCGCACGGTTATCCACTTTGATTCAGGTATTACTGGCATCGTTGGACCCAACGGTTGCGGGAAGTCGAACATCGTCGACGCTCTGATGTGGGCGATGGGCGAAATGTCCGCGAAACATCTTCGTGGTTCCTCCATGGAAGACGTTATCTTCGCAGGCTCAGAAGGCTATGCGCCGATGGGCATGTGCGAAGTGAGTCTCACGCTTGAAAACGATGGCGGACCGTTTCCGGTTCAATATCTGAAACATTCTGAAATCATGGTCACGCGCCGCCTACATCGTGGTGGCGAGACCGAGTACTTCATCAACAAAGAGCCGTCTCGTTTGCGCGATATCCAAGAGATCTTTATGGACACCGGTGCCGGTGCAAAGGGTTTCTCGATCATTCAGCAAAACGCGATCGGTCAGCTTGTTACTTCTAAGCCAGAAGACCGTCGCCATCTCATTGAAGAAGCGGCCGGCATCACGAAGTTCAAAGCGCGTAAGCGCGAGTCGCAGCGTAAACTTCTTTCGACAGAACAGAACTTGATTCGTCTTCACGATATCGTGGCCGAACTCAAACGCCAGATCGACTCGCTCGAGCGTCAAGCTCAGCGTGCCGAGCGTTTCCGTGGCCTAAAGCGCGAAGCAGACGATCTCGATCTCTGGCTCTCGTCTCGCCAATACCTCGAACTTCGCGAAAAGTCCGAGGCAGCAGCTCGTGAACTTGCGGAAGCAGAGGCTTTGGAGGCTTCGGCTCAGGCTGAAGCTGGAACGCAGGAAATCGAAGTTGAGACATTGAAGGCGGCTGTGAGCGAAAAGCAGATGGCTGTTGAAGACCTCGCGCGCGAAGCGCAAGAGCTTCAGCTTCAGGTTTCGACGGCGGAGTCGCAGATTCAGGAGCTTCGCTTTGAGATCGAAGCAGCTCGCCGCAATAAAGAGATGACGGGTGGGCTTTTGGAAGAGCACCGTGCTCGCCAAGTGGCACTCTCGAGCGAAGTCGAGAAGCTCAAAGGCCAACTCGAAACGGTTCGCGCAGAGGCCGAGCGCCTTACGACAGAATACACGGAGAAAAAAGAACGCTGGGAGACGGCGGCTTCACGTATCGATGAGGTCGATACGGAGCTAACGGAATCTCGCCGTGAGTTCATCACGGTCACGCAAGGTGAGGCGCAGATTCAAGGTCGTGTGGCGGCTTTGTCGGATGCGATCACGGGAATCGAAGAGCGCGAAACCGATGCGCGCGCGATCTTGGAAGAGCTTCTGACGAAAAAAATGGAGTTCGAAACGCGCCGTAAAAAGGTGTGGAACGAGCTTGAGAAAAACCGTCAAGAGCAACTGGATCTCGCAAAAGACGTTGAGACCATGCAGGCCAATCGTGATTTGCTGAAAAAACAAATCGGCGAGCGCCGCGAAGAAGTTGAAAACTTCAAACAAGAACTCGCAGACGTCACTGGTAAGCTCTACGGTCTTGAGAACCTCGCATCGAACTTCGAAGGTTTCGAAGCCGGTGTGAAGTCGGTCATGTTCTGGCAAAAACAGCGTCTCGACAATCTTCCAGAAGAAGACCGCGACGAGGCTGCCGAATTTCACCCGATTGCGGAAGTCGTCGAAGTCCCGGCTGAGTTTGAGCTTGCGATGGAAGCGGCCCTTGGCCCAAGGCTTCAGATGCTGCTTTCGCCAACACCGGATTCGGCTGTTGGCGCTGTTAACTTCCTAAAAGAACAAAAGTCTGGTCGCTCGAGTTTCGTGGCGGGTGGTCTTCAGGTTGTTGAAACAACAACGGCTGAACCCGATCGCACGCGCGTTCGTGCGATTTTGTCGGACGTTGTTCGTGCTCCTGAAAAGTTCCAAGGTACAATTCGCCGCCTGCTCCGCAATGTCGCCGTTGTTGATTCAATTGCGGACGCGGTTGAGCTTCGTAGAAACGCTCCTGACTGGACGTTCGTTACGGTTGAGGGTGACACCGTTACTGCGGATGGCGTGATCACGGGCGGAACGGCGGAGTCGGCGGATAGCGGCCTTCTTCAGCGCCGTCGTGAAATCAAAGAGTTCTCGCAAAAGAAAGACGAGTGGAGCGGAAAGCTCGCGCTCGCACAAGCGACACTCAAGCGCATGGAAGATAACCTGCGCACACTTGACGAAGACTTGGGGCAAGTCGAAAAGCGTTCGACGGAAAAAGAGATCCTGCTCACGTCTTTGAAGAAAGATATGGAGCGCGCCGAGCAAGAGCTTTCAAACTGTGAGCAAGCGATTTCGCGTCAAGAACGCGATGTTCACTCGCTGACGACACAGATCGAAACTCGTCGCTCGGAACTCGAAGAGCTTGAAATGAAGCTCACGGATCTGCTTGAGCGCAAAGTCGAGCTTGAATCGCGTATCGAAGTTCTCACGCAAGACCTTGAGGTTGCGCGCGGTGGTGTTGGTTCGCTTCAAGATGAAGTTGCGAACCTGCAAACATCAAGTGCCACAAAAACCATGGAACGCGATGGCCTGGATCGCCAGGTGACGCTGCTTTCGAATCAGCTTGCTGAAACCGAGCAACAGCTTTCGCGCATGTCGTTTGAAAGTGAAAAATCGCACGAAGTGATTTCGACAAGCTCGGTTGTTTTGGAAGAACGAAAGATCCAGCTCGACGAAATGATTCGTCGTTTGGAAGAAGCACGTGCGGATGTATCTCGCGGTCGCGATGAGTTCGAACAAATGAACAATCGTTACCTCGAAATCCAACGTGGTCTCGCTAGCTACCTTTCAAACCGTAACCAGCTTCAGGCGAAGATGAACGAAGCGCGTCTGACAAGCGAGCAGTGCCGCTTGAAAGAGTCGTACCTCACCGAACAAGTTCGCGAACGTTACGTTCTCGAGCTTTCCGAGGTCGCCGAGCGCTATCGCGAACGCGTGGCGACGGCTGAGGAGCTGAAAGAAGCTGAAGTGAAGCTCAAGGAGCTTCGCGAGAAGCTCTCTAAAATTGGCGACGTGAACCTGTCGGCAATCGAAGAGTACGACAAGGTGAAAGAACGCTACGAGTTCCTCTCAAAGCAGCAATCCGACTTGGTTGAAGCTAAAGAGATGCTCAAGAAAGTCATCGACCGCATCAACCGTGTCTGTGCGAAGCGTTTCCGCGAAACGTTTGATCAGGTCAACGAACGCTTCACGAAGGTTTTCCCTGTTCTCTTTGGCGGGGGCGAAGCGCAGCTCATTCTCGTGGAAGATCCAGAGAAGGGCGACATGGGTATCGACATCATCGCAAAGCCGCCGGGAAAGAAGCTTCAGAACATGACGCTGCTTTCGGGTGGAGAAAAGGCGCTGACTGCGGTCTCGTTGATCTTCTCGATCTTCCTTGTTCGCCCATCTCCGTACTGTTTGTTGGATGAGGTCGACGCTCCACTTGATGATGCGAACGTTTACCGCTTCAACGATCTCGTAAAAGAGATGTCGAAGCGCTCGCAGATCATCGTCGTTACTCACAACAAGTTCACGATGGAAGTCGCAAGTCGCCTCTACGGCGTCACGATGGAAGAGCGTGGGGTCTCGAAGATGGTATCGGTCGATCTCAATCGCCAGGGTGGTGGTCCGCAGTCGGCGATCAAAGCCCCTGCGATCGAGCGCGCGGCGGCTGAGGAGCCGGCGGAAGAAGCTTCTTCCGAAGCTTAAAGAGCAACGATCCTTGTAAGAGTCTTAATGTAAGAGTCTAGAAAAGGTCCCGAATAGGGGCCTTTTTGCTTTTTGAGGGAATCGTATCGAATCTTGCCAGCTTGAGGAGGTCTCGTCTGGACCTCTGTCTTCTTCCTGGGGTAGAAGCAGCGCTATGTACAACGAAGAATCTGTGTTGACCGGTGGACTCGGAATTTGGCTCGCATTTGGACTTTTTGCCATTACGACGGCGATAGGAATTGGTGTTTTCTTCTGGTACCTCGAAGGCCAAAAAGAAGAGAAGCGTAAACGCGCTCTCGAGAAGCAAACAGCCAAAGAGCTTGAAGCGCCTAAGTCGGATGGTCTGACCGACAAGGTCGCGCGGGCGGCGTCGGCACCGGCTTCTGTTTCAAGTGCTCTGACCAAGACGCGAGCTTCGCTTTTTGGGCGAATTCAGTCGCTCTTAGGTGGCAGGCAAACGCTTTCGGAAACCGAGCGCGAGGAGCTTGAAGAGATTCTCTACACGGCGGACTTGGGTCCTAAAACGGTTCAGGACTTGTTGGACCATGTTTTCGACACACTGAAAGCGAGTGGCGAGACAGGTTTTGAAGCTGTTCGCCGTGAGCTTTCAAAAAAAATCGGCGAAATCTTGGAGAAAAATGCTCAGGGCGGCGCAAGTCTCAGCAGCGAGACGGCGATCGCCCAGACGGCGAGCGATGGTGTCGAGCGCCTGAAACTATTTGATGCAAAGCCCGCGGTCTTGATGGTTGTTGGCGTAAACGGTGCGGGCAAAACCACGACGATCGGAAAGCTCGCGGCGAAGCTTGCTGGGCGTGGTCTAAGAGTTCTCGTCGCGGCGGGGGATACGTTTCGTGCGGCAGCGGGTGAACAGTTAAAAACTTGGACGGATCGTGCGGCGGGTTTGAATCCGGAAGCGGGGGGAAGCGGTGCTGGAGCGGGGCCACTTGTTGAGATTTTTGATCCACCAGGTGTGACCGAGCCGAGTGCCGTGGCTTATCAGGCTCTTGAAAAGGGACGTGCCCAGGGTTTTGACATCGTGATTGTCGACACGGCTGGTCGATTGCACACACAGAAAAACCTGATGGAAGAGCTCAAAAAAATGAAGCGCGTACTTGCGAAACTCGATCCGTCGGCGCCGCATGAAACACTTTTGGTGCTCGACGCCAACAGCGGGCAGAATGCTTTGATCCAGGCCAAAGAGTTTCACGGGGCTCTGACGGTGGATGGCGTTGTGCTTACAAAGCTTGATGGCTCGGCAAAAGGCGGCGTTGCGGTGGGAATTTCTCACGAGGTGGGGCTTCCGATTAAGCTCATCGGTGTCGGTGAAAAGATCGGCGATCTCCGCCCATTCGCCGCACGAGAGTTTGTCGAGTCGATTTTGGGGTGATCGTCCGCGCCGGAAACGGTGGTCGTTGCGGCACAGCAATGGGCGGGACAAATCTCGATCGAGCCGTGAAATCACTCGTTTTTTTTCGTAATTGAGAATACTCTTGATCGCGATGGCTGGACAGAGCTCAATGCCCACACCCCCAACTCTCGATACCAGAAAGCCGGAAGCGGCGAAGTCTGATGCTTTGAAGGCAGACCTCGCAAAGTCGCTGGCTTCGAAGTGGAACGAGAAGGGTGGAAAGGTTCGAGCGACTCCTGGGCCTGAGGCCGATCTCGCCGCGACGGCGCGTGCGAGTGGTCAAGGTTCGCAGCAAGTTTTGATTGCGGGCGTGCCCCTCAGACTCAAGTCTTCACACGACGAAGAAACAGTTAGCGAACTCGTACGCATGGTGGACGAAAAAGTCTGTCAGGCGCTTCCTCTTACGAAAACGGGTTCGATTCAAAATGCGGCGATTTTGGCCGCGCTTAACATGGCCGAAGAGCTCCTTCTTCTGAAGCGCCAAGCGCGCGAGCTCACAGATAATCTCGAGGCCAAGATCTCTCGTGTGATCGACGATTTGGAGAAATCCAGCCCGACGGCTTAAGCCATTTATGGCGGCCGAAGGGAGTAAACGTGAACCACTCGCAAAACGCGCGGGCTTTGGGAACAGAGTCGGCAGCGTCTAAAGCGGAATATCGCAATGTCTTAAAGACGACGCTCAAGTCGCGCGAAACCCATGAGGGGCGTGAAGCGTCGGAGTCGCAATTGGCGCAAGCGCTAGAAATAGGGCTCTCCAGGTACCCTGGCGTTTGGCTTTCTTATCGCGGTTTTTCTACGGAAGCGCGTCTCCCACTTTCTTTAAATGGTTTGGCGGCCGAATCGTCGGCGGTTCAGTTTGCTTACCCGGTTGTGCAAAGTGCGGCCGACAGCATGAGCTTTTATCGCGCCGTAAGCGGAAGTGGTCGTTTCGAAGTCGGGCCTTTTGGTATCGAAACTCCGGATATTTCGAATGACTGGCGGCTTGTTTCTGCGGACTCGGATGTGGCTGTGGTGGGTGCGCTGGTGCCAGGCCTCGGCTTTGACCGCTCGGGCGGTCGTCTTGGGCGCGGGCGCGGTTATTACGATCGTTTCCTTGCGGAGACAGATACAAAGCGTAAGGCGCATGGCCTTAGGCCGTTAATTAAAATTGGAATTGGATTTCATGAGCAGGTCGTCGAGGAGCTTCCGTGCGAAATGCACGATGTGAAACTCGACGCGGTTTTGACGGACCGAGAGTGGATCACTCCGGTGAAGGGTGTGGGAAATGAATGAAGTCGTATTGACGATTGTAGCGCTGGTGGCGGGTCTCGCTTTCGGTGCGGTGGCGATGCTTCTCTATCGCAATGCCATGGACGAAAAGGCGAAAAAGTCGGCGGCGGACGAAGCTGAACGCATCGTGCAGAAGGCGCGTTCCGAAGCTTCGCGAATTGACCGAGACGCCAAGTCGCGCGCCAAGGACTTTGAAGCGCGTGCCCGCAAGACCGCCGAGACGGATATTCAAAAACAAAAAGAGAAGCTTCAAAAAGAAGAAAAGAACCTCGTCGATCGCGAACAGCGTCTCGACAAAGAGGCGCAGTCGAAAGAACAAGAGCTTCAGGCACGTTTGCAAGAGATTGCTGGTCGTGACGAGAAGGTGAAGATCGCCGAGAAGAAACTTTCCGATCTCGAAAGGGAAGCGCAAAACCAGGCAGATGCGTTGAAAGCGCGCCTCGAGCAGGTTTCGCAGCTCACTCAGGCCGAGGCTAAAAAGGAAATGATCGAGGCGTTGACCGAAGAGGCGCGTATCGAAGCCGCTCGCAAAGCACAAGAGATCGAAGACAAAGCTTTGCAAGAGGCGGAAGAGCGTGCTCGACGAACAATCGCCGTCGCGATCGCACGCTACGCGAGCGAGTACACTGCTGAACGCACGGTCACGGTCATCAATCTTCCGAATGAAGACATGAAGGGGAAGATCATCGGTCGTGAAGGGCGCAATATCCGCGCGCTTGAAGCGGCTTGCGGCGTGGACTTGATCGTCGACGAAACTCCGGAGGCGGTAGTCATTTCGTCTTTTGATCCGGTTCGTCGCGAGGTTGCACGCAAGGCCCTTGAAAAACTCATGGAAGATGGTCGTGTTCACCCTGCTCGAATCGAAGAAGTGATCGAGAAGGTGAAAAAAGATCTCTTCAAATCTATCAAAGACGACGGTGAAAAAGCGGTTTTTGAACTTGGGCTTCATGGACTTCACCCAGAAGTTGTTAAAGTTCTCGGCGGACTGAAGTTCCGTCATACACTGACTCAGAACGTGCTTGAACACTCGTTGGAAGTCGGCTTCTTGGCGGGGATGATGGCTTCGGAGCTTGGCGAAGATGTCAAGCGCGCTCGTCGTGCGGGGCTTTTGCACGATATCGGAAAAGGCATCGAGCACACGGTCGAAGGTTCGCACGCATTTGTCGGCGCGGACTTCGCCAAGAAGTACGGTGAGCATGAGTCGGTTGTTCACGCAATCCGTGCACATCACAACGAAGAAAAGCCGCAATCGGTTTTGGCGTTTATCGTTCAGGCGGCCAATGCGATTTCGAACTCGCGCCCCGGCGCACGCCGCCAGTCGATCGACAACTACGTTCGTCGTATGGAAGATCTCGAATCAATCGGGAACTCGTTTGACGGCGTCATCCGTACATTTGCGGTTCAGGCTGGAAAAGAGATCCGAGTTTTGGTTGAAGCGTCGCGCGTGACGGACGATCAGGCACAGATGTTGTCATACGATATCGCTCGCAAGATCGAACGAGAGATCAGTCACCCCGGGCAAGTGCAGGTGACGGTTGTGCGCGAAGTTCGCGTTGTCGAACACGCGCGATAGGGTGCGAGGAGATTACATGTCAAAAGCGGATTTAAAACGCGCGACACCTCTCGAACAGCTTTCCGCGCTCAAGCGCGGGCTTGTCGATTTGATCTCAGAGCAGGAGCTTTTAAAGAAACTCGAGAAATCCTACGCCAATGGAAAACCGTTGGTTGTGAAACTAGGTGCCGATCCAACTCGTCCGGATCTTCATTTGGGTCATTCGGTCGTCATCAATAAGCTTAAAGCCTTTCAAGACTTCGGACACGAAGTGCAATTCTTGATCGGTGACTTCACTGGCATGATCGGTGATCCGACCGGCAAAAACGAAGCGCGTCCGCCTTTGACTCGTGAAGAGGTTCAGGCGAATTCGAAAACTTACGAAAAACAGATTTTTAAGATCTTAGATCCCGAGCGCACGAAGATCGTTCACAACTCTTCCTGGTTAGATAAATTGACGCCGGTTGAGTTCGTGAAAATCACCGCACAATATACGGTCGCACGTATGCTTGAGCGCGATGACTTTTCCAAGCGCTACAAGGGTGGAACTGCGATCGCGATTCACGAGTTCTTGTACCCGTTGATGCAAGGTTATGACTCGGTTGCGATGAAAGCCGATGTCGAGCTTGGCGGAACAGATCAGTTGTTCAACCTCTTGGTTGGTCGCGATCTGCAAAAGTCTTACGGGCAAGATTCGCAAATCGTGATGACGACGCCGATCTTGGAAGGCCTTGATGGCGTGAACAAGATGTCGAAGTCGTTAGACAACTATATTGGTTTCGACGATTCGCCGCGCGACATGTTCGGAAAAACCATGCGTGTTTCCGATCAGCTGATGCTTCGCTACTACGAGCTTCTTACCGATGTCCCTTTGGCCGAGATCGAGACCATGAAAAAAGCAATGGCTGCTGGCTCGGTGAACCCACGCGACTACAAAGTGCGCCTGGGGCAGATGGTCGTCTCGCGTTTTCATGGCGAGGCGGCGGGCAAAGCCGCGGTCGAGGAGTTCGACCGCATTTTTGTGAACAAAGGTGTGCCGGATGATATGCCGGAAAAAGAGATCGCGGTTTCGGCCCTTCAGGGCGTAAGCGATATCGCGGCACTTTTGAAAGACTGGGGCATGGCCGCTTCGACGTCGGAAGCGCGTCGATTGATCGAAGGCGGTGGGCTTGAAATAGCGGGCGAAAAGGTTCGCGAACTGAAGCTCGATCTGACGACGAAGTTCACGGTGAAGGCGGGGCAAGACCTTGTCGTCAAAGCCGGAAAAAAGAAGTTCTTGAAACTGAAGGTGAAGTGACGTGAAGGTCAAATTCGTTCCACAAAACGTGGAGTTTGAAATCAAGCCCGGCCAAAGTGTCATGCATCTCGCAGAGGATAACGGCATTTACGTGAAGTCGGTTTGCCGAGGTGTACCGTCTTGCGCCGAATGTCGTGTGAAGATCGTCGATGGCGAAAACAACGTGTTTCCTCCGGCGGGCGAGGAGCTTTCGCTTATCGGGACGGGGTGGTTCATCGATCGCAGGCGTCTTGCTTGTCAGATGCAGTGTCTGGGTGACGTCACGGTCGACATGAGCGAACAGATTGCCAAGCAGCAGGGACTTATCGGTGGTCGAAAATCGAAGCTCGCAAAAGCTGTCGGTGATCGCATCGAGGACGAAACGGTTATTCGTGACAGTTCGGCCGAGTCACGCGAACCCCGAGAAGAACGCAGACCACGCGAAGACCGTGGACCCCGAGGTGCTGGCCCGCAGCCTCGAGGCGGAGACCAACCGCGTGCCGAGCAAAGATCGCCAGGGGGCGGCTCCGGGCCGCAACCTCGAGACCCTGGCCAGCAGCCGCAGCGCGAAGGTGGCGGTCGTGGTGGCCGCGGCAAGCGTCGTCGCAACCGCTAACGTCGATAACGCTTCGGGCGCTACCAGTTGTTTTTGTTGTAGGGATCGTCTTGCTCAAGACCTGTTTCAGGCTGAGTGCCATCGGAGCTGGGCTTGCGCTTGGATTTTTCGCGCACAAGAATTTCCGGCAAGACGCCAGTTTCTTGATAGTTCTTTAAAATCTTGGCTCGAAGTTCATCCGGAACATTCATCGCCATGATGCGATCGATGTCATTGAAGTCGTGAATGCTTGGATCATTTACGATCGCGACCGCCTCGCGGCCGTCCTTGGTTTGCGAAACCTCGATCGTGCGGTTGTGGGTGACATCCTGGACAACACCTTTTACGCCCGAGCTATCCGCTGTTTCAGGATTTGTCTGCCGTTCGAGAATCGCGTTCGGGTTTTCGCGAACCGAGATGTAGACCTCTTTGGAATCCGATCCGGATTTGGAACCAGGATGTGTCGCGGCGACATGGTCCATCGTCAGTGAGCCCGACGAAGTGAGGCCTTGAAGAAGACCCAAAACTCCCTTCGGCGCGAGGTCCGCTTGGCGTTTGATTTCCTCGGGAGGCATGCCGGGCTTCATTCTTTTGATCTTCATCGCCTCGAGAGCCGAGGTGAGGCTCCCAAGGCCTCCATCGGACTTCAAGATATTCTGCAGAGCCAAAGTCGTGGCCCCAACGGCGATGATGGCCAAAACCGTGAACAGCGCGATTTTTCTGAATTGCTTCATGCCTATTCCTCTCCACACGGATGCTGACTTATCGGAGTTCAAAAGATAGTAATTGAAGGGGGGAAACCCGAATTGTGGAAAAGCCGTCTCGCTTTGAGGCATCGCGGAGGAGAATTAACAATGGGTCAACAACAGGTGAAGCTCGTGGTCTTGCGGCACGGTGAGAGCGTTTGGAACATGGAGAATCGCTTCACCGGTTGGAAGGACGTTGGTCTGTCGGATCTTGGAAAGGCCGAGGCGGTGCGTGCGGGACGTGTGTTGAAGGCCGAAGGTCTTGAGTTTGATTGCGCATTCTCATCGGTTCTGAAGCGCGCGATTCTCACGTTGGAATCGGTGTTGGCGGAAATCGATTCGTCTTGGATTCCGGTAGAGAAGTCTTGGCGGCTCAACGAACGTCACTACGGCGCTCTCACGGGGCTGAACAAAACAGAAACGGCGGAAAAGCACGGTGAAGAGCAGGTGAAAATCTGGCGTCGTAGCTACTCGACACCGCCACCGAAAATGTCGCCAGACTCGCCGGATCACCCATCGCATGACCGTCGATATAAAGACGTACCGCGCGAGCTTCTTCCCGATTGCGAAGCGCTAAGCAACACGGTCACGCGCGTTCTTCCTTATTGGAACGAACGTATCGTTCCAGAATTGAAGGCCGGAAAACGAGTGTTGATCGCGGCCCACGGTAACTCAATCCGCGCTCTTTTAAAGCATCTGGAAAACATGTCGGAAGAAGCGATCTTGGAGCTCAATGTTCCGACAGCGGTGCCGCTTGAGATCACGTTGGACCAAAGCCTCAAATTCGTTTCGAAGCGCTATCTTGGTGATGCCGCGGAAATTGAAAAAGCTGTGCATGCTGTCGCTGCTCAGGGCAAAAAGAAATAAGGGGAAACCGATGAAATACGACGTCAAACCAGTTCTTCGCTCTCGACCACGCCGCAATCGCTCGACCGAATCGGTTCGTCAGATGGTTCGTGAAACGGTCCTCTTGCCGTCGAATTTCATCCTCCCTCTTTTTGTTTGCGAGGGAAAAGGCATCGCCGAACCGATTAAAAGCATGCCTGGGCAAGCGCGGCTCTCGGTGGATCGCTTGGTTGTAAAGGCCAAGGAGGCGCGCGCTGCTGGGATTCCCGCTATCGCTCTTTTTCCTAAAATCGACGACGCGAAAAAAGACAGCTTCGCCAAAGAGTCCTTCAACCGTGACGGCTTGCTGCCGCGTGCGATTCGCGAATTGAAAAACGCGGTTCCCGAACTCACGGTGATTTCGGATGTCGCGATGGATCCGTACTCTACCGACGGCCATGATGGCCTCGTTCGTGATGGCAAGATTCTCAATGACGAGACTTTACCGATCTTGGCGCAAATGGCGCTTTGCCAGGCGGAAGCGGGCGCCGATTGGATCGCACCAAGTGATATGATGGATGGTCGAGTCGGCTATCTTCGTCGCGCGCTGGACGAAAACGGCTACAGCGACCGCAGTATTCTGGCTTATACAGCCAAGTACGCTTCGGCATTTTATGGACCATTTCGCGAGGCACTCGATTCGGCTCCCAAGGCCGGTGACAAGAAGACCTATCAAATGGACCCGGGAAACCGTCGCGAGGCGCTGCGCGAAGCCCTGCTTGATGCCAAAGAGGGCGCCGACATCTTGATGGTGAAGCCTGCGCTTGCGTATCTCGATGTGATTTCGGAACTGCGCCGTCAGACGACGCTTCCGATTGCGGCCTATCAGGTGAGTGGCGAGTACGCGATGATCATGGCCGCGGCGGAGAAGGGTTGGATCGATGGGCCACGAGCGATGATGGAGTCCTTAATCGGAATTCGTCGCGCAGGGGCGTCGATGATCTTGAGCTACTACGCTCTGGAAGCTGTCAAAAACCTATAGGATTCCGTGGCTTAGCTGTCAGTTTTGCCCGGTTCCAACATGGGTGAAACAAGGGTAAGTTCTTGCTGAATTTACACGCACTGCGGCATCTGTCGAACTCTGTGGAAGCCTTTTCAGGCGCGGGTTTGAAGCCTTTTTTGCCTGCGATTTCAGCTAGATGGCGGAAAAGCAGGCAGCAGCCATAAGAATTTTTTCGGTGGTTAGAAAGGTGGTCAAGTCTGTGCTATAAGCATTCGGTCGACATTCGGCGTTCATTTCTCGATTTCTAAGGAGAGCGTTTTGAGCATCCAGACTCCCGATATTCATTCTGCAGCTGGCACATCTACTATTCCAACCGATGTTAACCCTGACATGAATTCCGACAAGCGTTCGAAGGAACTCGAGAAGTCGCGTCTTGAAGCCGCGGATCTCGATGGTGACCTCGACGGCGACGAAGATGACGATATGGGTTCGTCCGGCGGCGCTCGTGCCGCTGCTTGGAGCGATGATTCGGAAGATGCGGCGGCGGATCTTCAAGATATCTTGAAGGCGCAGATGATGGACAAGGTTCAAGACGGTAAACGCCTTCTCGGTGACGATTCGGAAGAAGACGATCTCGACCTCGACATGATCGACGATATCTTGGCTTTGCCAGAAGAGCAGTTCCCACGCTTCACATTGGCAAAGAACAAGGCTCGCTTCCTTCGCATGGTTTCTTGGTACAAGAACAAGAAAGAATGGTTGGAAGTCGCTCCGCTCTCAGGCGTGAGCAAGCTCTTTAAACAACAAACTAAAGAACTCGTTGGCATCCGTGCTTCGAAGCTTGATTACGAAATGGAGCTCGAGACGGGAACATTGACTCCGTCGCAGCGTTCGTACCGTCGTGACGAGCTGAAGATGTGCAAAGTTCACGAGAAAATGGCCGTGAACCTCATCGCTCGTATGCAGGTCAAAATCAAATCGGGACGTCGCTAGTCGAGCGGGACTCGCAAAATCAAAAAGGCTGTGGTGATCCCACAGCCTTTTTTATTTAAGCATTCCGCCGCTTGGTTACTTGAGGCGTGCGGGAAGCTGTCGGCCGAATTCTTCTATTGATTGCTGCACGGCCCATTGTACGGCTTTTCCAATATCACTGCGCTCGCCGTCGAGTGTGATTTCAACCGGTGGGAGTGTCAGGACTGGACGGTGCATTTTGTAGTCGGGCGCCGTGCGGTTGACGGCAATCGACGAAAGCACGACGCGATCTCGGAAGAGGATGACGTTGTGGTGAAGTTCAAGCGCTCGCACACCCGTTGTCGAAGCGAGGCTTTGTAAAGACTCTGGAACAAGGGGTGTCGGGTTCAGATTGATCTGCTCTTGAAGCTTTCCCACCACGAGGCGGATTAAAATAGCGGATTTCTTAAGAGCAAGTCGTTCGGCTTCGTCTGCTGTGAACTCAGAAAGCGCGCGGTCGATTTCCGTGCTCGACTCGGCCCAGCTGTCCAGATTCAGGCTGGCGCGAATGGGGTGAAGCGACGGGTCCATGGAGCGTGTCTTTTCAAAGCACGCATCGGTTTTCATTTCTCCGCAAACGATGTTGGAAAAGCTCACGGCAAGGCCGTTACGTACGATTGTGGCTTCGAGTCGACGTTTCATCTCGTCGGCGATACGAATTTTTCCCTGGCCCATTCCTGGTTTCATGCGAAGGGGTTTTACGTTGAATCCAAGGGGAGCTTGTTCTTGCTGGGCTTGAGCGTGATAGCTGGCTCCGAGAAGCAGAACCAAGCCCATGAGACTTGCGATGCGAGATTTCGTGGACATCGTTCTCGCGGCCATTGCTGCCGCCCGACTGCTTTTTTAAGTGTCTATAGTCAGTGTCTATATAGAGCCGGGTGCAAGTTTCGTGAGAAAGAATCGGCAAAAGCCTAGAAACAGACCAGAGGGGCAATGAGGATGAACGTCCTGAATCGAGACGTCTCACCGGACTGTATTGGAATTAGACAGTCGCTTCGAAACACCTTGAGAGTTTCGCTACTTAGAAAGGTGTCTCAAAAAGAGGAAGATTTTTCCTGTTTTGCCCTCAGATTCTCAGATCGAAGCGCCGATAGGTACTTTGTGAGGCGATATTTGCCTCTCAAAGAGACGGATCGCGGCACAGTCGAAGCCGCGGAACAGGAAACCGGAGGTCTATAAATGGTACGTTCGTCGTTTATCGTAGTGTCAGACGATCAGCTTTTGATCCAGAAGGCGCATCAGTTCGGAATGGTGAACAACTGCACGGTGAAGGTGATGACACCTGCCGAGTGGGATGCTCAACAGAAGACTACAGGAGAGGTTCCAAGCCTCGTTCCTGGTTCTTCGCAAGAAGCTTCTTCGCCAATGGCGAAGGTTCTTCCTTTCCCTGGCACAGCAGGCTTCGGTGGTGGATCAGACGCTCGTCGCGCTGTTTCGACAATCGATCAGCTTGAAAGTGTGGCGATTGAGAATGCGATTTCTGCTTTCAAGGGTAACCTGACAGAAGCAGCAAAGGCGCTTGGCATTGGCCGCGCGACTTTGTATCGCAAAGTAAAAGCTTACAACCTTGACCCGTCTCAAGCCCGCAAGAAAAAAGCGGCTTAAGACTCCTGTTCTGGCTTACGACTTGTGAAAACACTCACAGCGGCCATGATTGTGACGACCCTCCTCGGAGTGTCGTCACTTTCTTTTTTTGCGGTGGAAAAATCGAGCCTGCTTCGCGCGCAACGCGATGTTTGTGGTCGGCTGCTGACGGATTTTGTTAAACGCCAAGAGATCGCGACTCGCAAGTTTGTTGAAATCTGTTTGGAGGAATCCGAACAAGATGTGGATCGCGCACTTTCAATGCGTAAATTCATGAGTCCAAAGCGGGCTCTGATTGAAATTTTAAATCAACGTTTAAGCGCCATTCGGATTTCTCATCTTGGAGCCTATGCACCTAATGAGACCGTGGCGCTGTGGACGGGCGAGTCCGTCGATACGGGCGCTCGCGGAAGAATCGTCGATGGCGAAATCATTGTGACTCGCGTTTTGCCGGGCTCGGCCTCCGAAAAATCCGGGCTGACGGCCGGTGACCTCGTTGTCGCGGTCGATGGCAACCCGATTCAAGATCCAGATGAATTGCGTGAAGCGAGCGGGTTCTGGGAAATTATTCGACCGGACGAAACCCGCGTGAATGTGTTGATCCGAGCGGAGGTTTTTCAAGAAAGCTTGGTTCCACGCTGGGTGGAATCCCAGGAAAAGAAAGGCATTCGTGTCTTGCGAATACCTTCGTTCTTGGCGCAAGCGATTGAAAGCGACGAATGGACGCGCATTCAAGATGAAATCATTGAAATGCAAAAGCGGGGAGACCGCCTGGTGATCGACATACGTGGCAACGGCGGCGGAAGTTTTCCGGCGATGCTTCGGGTTTTGAGCACGGTGAGTTGCGGACGCGAGCCGATCGGTTGGCTGTATCGCGATAGTCCTCCGTCTGAGGCCGCTGGTAAAGAAAGTGCCGAAAGCGCGATGGTCATGCGCAATGATGTCGCGGCCGAGCCTCAGTTGGAGATTTTGGAAAAGTACAACGCCATCGAACTTAAACCCTTTGCACAACCCGCCTGCTTTAAAGGGCCGGTGGTGGTTGTGGTGGACCAGCATACGGCCTCGGTTTCCGAGATCTTTGCTCAGGCCATCAAAGAACGACCACTTTCTTATGTGATGGGGTGGCGAACCGCGGGCCACGTCGTGATGGCAAGGTGGTTTCAGATCCAGGCACTTAGTCCGGATTATACAGTCTCCATACCTGTCGCACTCTACCGCTCGGCAAAGGGCCAGGAGCTTGAGCGTCTCGGAGTTTCTCCCGATCAGATACTGACGGACAGTTTGAAGGCGTGGAGATCACCCAAAGATCCTTGGATACTTGAAGCGACAAGAACGCTTCGAATCGTCTCAAAGTGAGACGCTGGTGTCGATCTCCTGTTCAGCTGTCGAGCAAAAAAGCGCATCGCGATTTGAGCGTCACTGGCACAGGCTAGGGACGAATTAAACGAGAGACCAAGTGGCTCATCTCGGAACATCGGTTGCACTGGCTTGTGTGTGTGAGGCCGCTCGTTAGCTTGCGAGTGGTACAATGATGGAGGAGGGTTCGATGACATCTAATAATCAAAACGACGGTAATGGTCCACGTAAGGTGATCGACATTTCCGAGCGTTTGCCGAACCGCAATCCAATGGATAAGTTGAAATCGCTAAAAGTTCGCCTCGATCTCGAGCAAGCGAAAGTCGCGATTCCAGTTTCTCTGCTGTCGATTCTAACGGTCGTCACATTGGCGAATTCCAAACTTCTTCATGATCCAGAAGTCATTCAGTCGCGTGAACTGGCTTCGAGCGGAACGTCGGAAGTGATCCGACCTTCGCGCGGCATTGCCTCGGTTCCGACGGGGACTTCGGTGAGCGAAGACGAGCTTGTGAAACAGATGGCAGGTAAAACTCTTAGCGAAATCACGGCTGTCGGCCGCAAGCCATCGGCTTTAGAAAAGTTCACGATCGAAACTTTAGAAGGTAAGTACGCCGTGCGTATTGACGAATCTCAGAAAGTCTCTGAGATTCAGATCGCCGAATCTGGTCAGCTGAATCCGATCCAATTTACGGCCTCTTTCATGGAAAAAAATCGCGAGTGGATGCCGGTGAACTTCGAAAAGAGCGTTCGAGTAAAGAGCGAGGAGACCGACAACGGTCAGCATCAGTCGTACCATTTGGTAAACGGCTTCTCGATGCCTGTCGCGAAGGTCGATGTTCAGCTGGATCATGAGGGCCGTTTATTGGGCTTCAAGGTCGTGCCTACAACGGCTGCCGCTAAGTAGTCAGCGGGTCTTAAGAAAGACCATTGCGACGTAGGACCAGGCTTCCCGCAAAGGGGCCTGGTCTTTCAATTTTAGCTAGGGAATTCCGATAAGAACTCATGGTCATTCACGATCCATTTGAGTCGCCGCGCAGCCGATCCGGCTCGGAAAATCGCGGCAAAACACACGTTGCACTTCCGCTGGATCGCATGGCTTCGCACGTCGCCGACTTTGTCCTTTTGGCGCCGGTTATGGCGCTGGCAATGTCGCCGTTTCGCCGTGCCGTTGGCGAGGCTCGGCTTTTGGATCGCATTGCGGAATCGGACATCGCACTTTTGCAAAGCCTTGTTGTCGCGATCTTTATCGGCGTTGTTTGGGAAACGTTTTTTGTCGGCATCTGGGGGACTACGCCCGGGCGCGCGATCTTTGGTCTTCGTGTCGTCGATGTTTGGACGGGCGATAAGCCCAGAGTTTTTAATGCGTTTCTTCGCGCGATGACGTGGTGGGGAAGCGTTCTCTTTTTTGGGGCTCCGTTTTTTGGTGTGTACAGCAACCCAAGGCGCAGACCGCTGCATGATCGCGCAGCGGATACGGAAGTGCGCTCGGTCAACACCAAACGACAGTCGGCGCCACCCAAACTCACGGAACTCGCGGCCGGCTCGTTGATGACATCGATGACGATGTTTTTCGCCACACTTGTTCTCACGTCGCAGTTTGTGCTTCTTCGTGAGCGAGCGCGTGTGGAAGAAGTCGCAAGTGCGCCGCGCTTGTGTGAAGACGTCACGGCGGCCGAAGCGACGTGGGAACGTCCCGATCGCGCACCGACTCGGATTCACGTGGCTCTCAGCTTGTCGGCAGCTGGTTATGTCGACACCGGTTGCTTGGAAACTGAGGCCGACTACGCGCTTTGGAACAATGGCGGTCGGGTCTTGGGGTATCTGGCAAAGGGGCTCACGCGCTTTCAGCAAGACCCGGAAGAGTCTGAAAAGTATTTTGCCAAGGTTTGTGATCTCGAGCCGGATTCCGATGCGTGTCGCCTTGTCGGGTGGTACCGCATGCTTTCGGAGTCTTATGAAAGCCGTCATGTCGCGTCCGCTGCTGAAGATGAGTTCACGGATGCGGCCGATGCCGGGCGTCTGGATGACTCTTCTTTGACAGAAAAAATCGAAGGTTTAGCGCGGTCGATGCTGCCGCACGATTCCCGTCGCGCACGATCTGGTGCGGAGGCCGCCGACTGGTATCGTCTTTTGGTTTTACGAGAGCTCTTTCAAATGAAAGCGGACCCGGATTTGATTCTCCGCTTGTCTTCGGAGCCAGGCCGTCACTTGGCAATCGGTGCAAAACTTGTGGAGTATCGGGCACGAGCGCTGTGGCGTCTTGGGCAGAAGGAGCAGTCGAAGGCCACGGTCTTTGCTAGCGCCGATGCACTTCCTCAGCGCAGTCGAGTGGTTGTGACTTCTTGGCTCTGTAGTCGCGAACTCTACGAAGAGGGTGCTTTTAGCGAGAACGCCAGCTGTACGGCAGATGCCATGCGTGCTTGTGAAATGATGCAAAACGCGGCGGATGAGGCCAGTGGCGATTACTCGGTTCCGAGCTTTTTGCTGGCAAGCGCGCGACACGCCGAGTGTCGAATCAACGCCGGCCGTGGAACGACGAGTCTTTTGACGAGTCTGTCGAGTCACGTATTGGAAGACCGGGGAAAAGATCTCTTTGAGTCGATCCGCCTGATGCGCTCAAGCGAGCACGAAAAGGGAATCAGCTTGCTTCGAAAGCTTGCGTCCTCGGTTGCGCGCCCGGAGAGTCAGACAGATCTATTTGTGACAGAAGCCAATATCCGTCTTCTCGAGGAGCTCAGTCGCAAACCCCAGCAGGACCGCGACGCTCAGACCGAGATCGCGGAACTTCGTGAACGATGGTTTCAGTCTCCCAACGCCCGTCGCTATGGCGACTGGGGGCGTGTTCTTTTTGAAACTTTGAGTCGCCGCGGGGACTGGCGTTCGGCCACCGAGGTCGGCGTCTTGCTGGGTTCGGGTTTTGAATTTGAAAACGACCGCGGCCTTCGCAATCGGGTCGCCGTGGCGGCATGGCGCGCCGGCAAGAAAAAGCTAGCGGCCGAGATTTTAGATTCTTCGGAACGTTCGCGTTTGCCGGCGAGCTTGCTCCCCGGCGCGCGCGATCTCGGACGAGGGAAGATGGACTCTGTGCGCTCTTCGGATCTCGAAATTCTCGAGGCGATTCGGCGTTCCGGAGGACGCAGATGATTTTTCCTCTTTTGAGAGGACTTCTTTGGTTTCACCGAGCCCCTGTGACCTGGATCATGGTGGCTCTCAATGTCGGTATGTTCGCTATGACATTTCCGGCTTACCTCACGGCCGATCAGGCGATCGAAACTCTTTTGGAAGATGACGGTTTCATAGAAACCAACGGCGTGTTGTTTGCGGCGACGATGAAGCTTGATCACGAACCAGCTGGTATTCAAAGTCTCTCGGAGCGAAGCTTAAAAGGCAGTGCCGACGCGAGACAGCTGCTTGGGCACTTAGCGCTTCGCCGTGCGGACTTCATTGAACAAGTCAGCCGGAAGCCCGCATCAGAGTTACCTGGCGACGATATCATGATCTCCAAGTGGAAAAAGTCGATAGAGCGTTTAGGGCTTATTCAAAAGGTTCATCCCTCCTATCGTATGGGACTTTCCGCCGGCCACTCTGGACCATTTCAGTGGATCACCTACCAGATCACACACTCGGGTGCGATTCATCTATTCTGGAATATGTTGTTCCTTCTTTTGTTTGGAACGTTTATCGAGCACACGCGTGGATGGAAGGCGACGGCGGCCACGGTTTGGGTAAGTGGAATCGGTGGGGCGTTAGCCTACGTTTTGCTGTCGGGGCTTTCCGCTTCGCCGATGGTCGGCGCGAGCGCCGCCGTCTCTGGTTTGATCGCGATGGCGGCAAGCGACTCGTCTCGTCGTTTGCCATTTGTGTACTGGCTGCTGCCGATGCGTGGCTATTATGGTGTCGCCTGGCTGCCGGCATGGGTGCTGATACCGGGATTTGTTCTTCCGGATCTCAGTGGCTGGGTGGCTTCGCAGCCCGGGCTTTCGGGCGTCGCATACACGGCCCACTTAGGTGGAGCGTTGATGGGGTTTCTCTTAAGTTTCGTCTTTAAGCCACGCCCAGAGTCCTTTGATGAACTTCGTCAGGGCGTCACGGGAACGGCTGCTTCGGGCACACGCTTCGCGGCCTAGTTATTCAAAGACCAATGTCGAAATCCAATCGGAGAGAAGCTTTTCTCCGACGGGATCCTTGATCAAAGTGCCAGGTGGCATCGTGCCGCCGGAAAATCTTGTGAACACACGGCTTGCGGCCGGATTTCCAGGCGTGATGAGCCCCGCGGACGCTTTTGCGGAAATGATGATGGCCTCTTCGTCGGTCGTCTTCATTGTCGAGCGATGGCGAAAGTTGTGAGGGCCCGGGCCATTTCCATTGTGGCAAGGAGCACAGTTGGTCTGTATGTAACCGATTGCCATTTTTTGTTCTTCGGAGCCGGGAATGGTTTCGAATGTCGTGACGGTGTTCGAGAGCAATCCCATATCGGACAACACAAGAGCGTTTCGCCGTTCCTGAGCGTTGGACAGCTGTAGGAGATTGAAGCCTAAGGCGACATCGGGTGAATTGGTGTGGCAGCGTGTGCACTGATTGGTTTGCACGATGCGATAGCGATCGGCAACCAGACCGGCCTCATAGAGGTTTTTCTCGAGATCCGGTAGAGCGTAGAAATCGGGAGCAGTTAGGCGATCGGCGTCGGTTTGCGTGGCTCGCCAGAGATACACCGAGGATCGCCACGCCGCGAACCCATTGGCATCGAGGATTTTTTCAAACACTCGCGTTTCGATGCGTCTTCCGTCGAGAGAGAAGTCTTTTAGAAGCACGGTACCAGGCGGGAACGTCCAGCCATCTGGGTCGGCATTATTGATCTTGCTTTGACTGGGGAGGTAGATCCAACGCCGTTTGTCTGAGCCGTGTGAGTAAAGCGGGTGTTTGGGCGCGAACTCCCAAAAGTTTTCGTAGTCTCTTTCGTTGATGATGCTGGTGAGAGTGATCTGAGAGAGACGATCAAAAGGCTGTTCCGGAGCGATATAGAGTGCTTTCTTTAAGCTTGGCCCTGGAACTGGCGGCGGGTTCGAAGAACCTGATTCAAGACCGTTTAGAACTTCAAACCCCGGTGAACAGTTCAGATATAGCGGGGCGGTCAAAACGGCTAGAACGATCCACGAAAGGCGACGTTTGAGATTCATTGATCCTCCACCTTTAAGGGTCAAGAACCCTAATCGGTGGAGCAAGTGCTAGCTTGAGACAGGTCCAAGACCAGCTCTGAGCAAGGATTTCCTTGAATTCACTTGGGTTTTGTCATGAATCCGTTTTCTTTTTGAAAACGGATTCTTTTTAAAGGCGGCTATTTCGAGGAAGAGGAAATTGCATTGATTAATTCGTCGATCGCCTCATTGGCTTTTACGACGCTGTATTTGAGTTCATTTAAGATCGCCGGATTTTTTGAATCTTGCTGGCAATGGCGTTCGATATTGCGAGACGCTTCGTCCATGCGTTTTAAGGCCTCCGAGTTTTTCTTGGAAACCTTGGCGTTGGAGGTGTGTGTGATGAAGAGGTCCATGGTCAAAATCTGACCGCGAATTCTTCCGGCAAAGAAGCAGTAGGATTTTGTATCGTCTTTTTTTCTCTCCGATGGGAGCGGGCGAAGGCTTGCGTTATGGAGATCCCATTGCAGTGTCCAAAGCGAGTTTAGAAGACTTTCTTCAAATGCCACGTCGGCGAAGCGTTCATCGCGGATTTTGTCGACAAGAGCTTTTGAGAGATCAAACTGCTTGTCGTTGAAGCCGGCAACCCAAAGAAATTCGTGAAGCGCAAAACCGACTCTGCTCATGGCCGTCGCGCCTTTAAAAAGGCTCCAACGCTTTTGACTGAGTTCAATGAGGTTTTCTTCCGGGTAGTTGATAGCGTCGACTTCTTTGCCATCAAGAACGAGCTTTGGAAGTGAAACAATGGTGACGACTTCGAGTTTCGCCTCGATCGCCGCGACTTGCCGAATTTGTTCGCTTGTGAGTGCCGCCTCTTTCAGGCGTTTGACGGCAAGTCGCGCCACCCAGGAGAATTCCATCGCTGCGATGTCACCAGCGTTTCCTACGGAGTTTCCCGCATGGACGGGACTTTGTAGGGAAATGATCAATGACATTGCCAGTATGAGGGCGGCGAGAAGTTTCATTTTTCCTCCTGCACAGTGAGCGGAAAGAGCTGCATGGAAAGCGTGTACACTTCGGTTGCGTCTTTGGTTTCAAGCTCTTTGCAGAGCCTTTGTTTAAACTCCGAGATCATCTTCTTAGCTTTGCTCATTTTTTTGGGATCGACGGCCATCGTGATGGCCGAGAACTCTCGCAAGTCCACCGGAACTGATTCGAGCTTTTCGGATGCAAGTCGCAGGTTTTGTTGGTGGTAGTCACGGATGACTCGCGATGGGATATCGCTTTTCGTGTTGAGAGGTCTCGTGATTTGACGAAATTTTCCATTTTTGATTTCGATCATTTTCAGGCGAAGCAGACGTTCGAGAGCCAGCTGCGCGGAGAGCGGATCGATGCCGATGCGAGTGGAAATCCAGCTTGGTGAAGCCTGGTTCCCGCGAACGTTGGCCAAGCTCAAGATCGCGAAATGATGCCAGTTCGAGATCAGTTTGAACTCGTCATCGGCCAGGATGTGTTCGTCTTGAATGTCATGAGCGATGTTTTTCAGTTTGGGGTGAAGGCCACGGATGAGATCCATGGATTCTTCTTCGCTAAGATTGAGCTTCTCGATGATTTTGACAGCCTGTTTGGTGGTGAGATTCTTCTTCCCACGCATAAGGTTTGAAAGCTGCCCTGGGCTGATCTCCAAGACCTTGGCAAACGAGCGAAGCGAGAACTGTGAGTTTCTCCGCTTGCGGCTGGCTAAATGGTTCACGAGTATCGACTGATGAACTTCCATGCAGCCGTTTTGATCTTGTTCCGACCCATTCGTCAAATTTGAAGCGGCTTACAGCCATTAAGTGTTTTCGTTTTGAAAACACTCCTCGGTGGCCTCGCCTGGTCGGAGGTCCTAGTTCATTTAAAGTGTCGAGCGTTGGAAGAGTTGTGAAATCGTAACTGTCTCAGAACGGGGCGACCGTTTCTTGCTGGAAGCGTTTCATAAGATAGGTCCTCAAAACTTCTTTTTCTATACCTAAGTGAATGTCCGGATGTGCCGAAATACCTATATGAGCGGAAGCAAAACCAACGGTGAAAATGACGACTGTGTTCGAGGCGCAAGCCGAGGACAGATGCGAGGAACAAACTGGTACAAGCCAGTAAACCTCGTCGTTTTTGCGTTTGCGATTTTGCTTGGCTATCAAAACTGTTCGGGGCCTGCGTTTGTCGGTCTTAGCGAAAGCAACGGAACGCTTGGGGGCGACGACCTTCACGTCAGTTACGCGCAGTCTTCGTACACGTTCTTGCACTCTGCGGATTTTGCGACGGATGTTCCAGCGGCGGTTTTGGCGGCGAGCCCCGAGGTGTCTGCCTCTGGCCCATTTAGCTGGTCGATCGAGCCCGAACTCCCGACGGGGCTTTCGATTTCTTCTACGACCGGCGTGATTTCAGGGCGTGCGGGATTCAACTTCGCGAAGCGTACGTTCACCGTGACGGCGCGCAGCCAAGGTGACGGGAAAGTCGGCACCTACGAGATCGACCTCACGGTTGGTCCGAAGTATCGTGCGACCTCGTATTCCAGTCGAGAAGGCGCGATGAGCTGTGCGGTCGTCGAACCAAACCGCACCGTGCGCTGTTCGGGGAATTTCTTTTTCAGCCTTTACCCGGTTCCGCCTGCGAGGTCGTTTGAGACCGTCGAAATCGAGGGCTCGGCCGGCGCCGTCAAAGTTTCCAATGCGCAGTACTATGGCTGCGCGGTGATGACCGATCGAAAGGTGAAATGCTGGGGAAGCAATAACCTTGGACAGCTGGGTTCTGATCAGCCGGCGCTCAGTCTTGCGGCTTTGGAAGTGCCAGGACTGACCGATGTGAAAGATGTCGTGACGGGTTCGTACGCGGCGTGTGCGCTAAAGAACGACGGCACGGTCTGGTGTTGGGGTGACAACTCGCTTGGTCTTGTCGGTGTCGGCACGGAAGCGAGAAACTATTCGAGCCCGCAACAGGTTCTTGGAATTGCGGATGCGACACAGATCAGCCTCGGCGCCTATCACGCATGCGCCGTGCTTTCTAGTGGCGAGGTGGTGTGTTGGGGTGACAACGGCTCGGGTCAGCTTGGACACGACTTGGAGCCCGTGAGCCGCAGCCCCGTTTACGTTCAAGGAATCTCAGGAGCTGTTGAGGTGACGACCTCGTCGGGTACGAGCTTCACCTGCGTGCGATTGGACTCGGGTAAGGTCAGCTGTTGGGGAGACAACCGCTACGGGCAGTTGGGCGACGGCACGACGGTAAATTCCCCTTCGCCTGTTGAAGTTCTGGTTCTCGCTGGCGTGAGGCAGATTAGTGCCGGAGTTTATAACTCGTGCGCGCGAAATGCGCTTGGTAAGGTTTTTTGTTGGGGAGCCGCTGGTTTCGCCGTCGGATTTGGATCGACTCCCGTCGAGATTCCTGTTCAAGACGAGATCGAGTTCGTGCAGGCCACGAACTATGGATTTATGACGGTGAAAGACGGTTCGGTGAATCTCTACTACGGAATCAAGGGCGAACTCTACGGAGTTTGGGACTTCTAGATTAGTGCGAAGACTCGCGCTGCGAGAGATCGGCTTTTGTGCCGCCGGCGAAAATCTCACGCCAGTTGTATTTCGAATCGAGTTTGGCGAGCTTGAGATCGCCAAGGCGGTGACCTTGAGCCAGCATATGTTTTTCCCAAATTTCGATCCCACGCTCGATCAAGGTGCCTTCGATAGGTGAAAGCTGTTTGAGGTCAAGTGCGTAGGCATAGTGAGGGTTTTCCTTAAGCGCTCTCTCGAAGGCTTCAAGAAAACGCTGCACCTCGTGACGAGGCCGCGAGTCACCGTTTTTGGACGCGATTTCAAGAAACGCGCGGTAGCGAAACGGTCCGTCGAATTCCGGCGAGAGCAAAAAGAAATCCGGGCGGAAGCCCGTGATACTGGCGGCGATTTCAAAGGCTCGTTCAACCTGGGCGGCGTCCAGCTTCTCGCCACACAAATCGCTAGTTTTGTCGATGCGTCCGCGAAAGCGCAACGTCGGTGTGCCGCGGTTTCTGCCTGTGCAGTAGAGCATGTCACGAAGGTGATAGCGATAGAGTCCGCCGGATGTCGTTAGCAGCGGCGAGTAAAGGCCTCCGGTTTTCAATTCGTGAGGAAGTCTTGGACGGGCCTGCGGACGTTCGAGATCGATGAACTCTAGGAAGTGGCTCCCGACAGCGATGACAGGATCAGGCGAGCCCGAAAACGGGATCGTGACGACACCTTCGGTGGCAAGAAGCCCTTTGCCTTCGATTTCCGTATGAACCGGCAAAAGGTCTTCCAGGCGCATCGCGGGGTCGTGCGAAGGGCCATCGGTCCAGCTGCTTAAGACCGAGAGATTGGGCCAAACGCGCGAGTAGAACGCTTGTTCATTTTCGCTTGGCTCCATCGTGTCTCGAATGGCGTCGAGTTCGAGGCGACGCTTTCGATTTTCGATCAACGGCAAAACAGCATCCCATTGGCGGTCGATGGTTTCAAAAATTGGGAATAAAAATGTCGGTGACCAAATCGAGATCAAGCCTAGGTCTTTTGCTTCAAGCAACGCCGCCGCTGTTTCCAGTCGCCACTCGCGCATGCGAGTTTCAAGATCATCGGTGGCGACATGGCCCATGCGAGGTTTGACCATCAAGGCCGAGAGCATGGCGCGGATCACCGGGTTAAAGTACTCGAGGTCCGACTCCATACCGATGGGAATTCCACCATGGGTTGCGCGTGAGCCACGGCGAACGACTGGCGAAAGCGACCAATAGCTGCGCTTACCAAGAAGCTGTGGGTGGCGAAGAATCATATCGCCGAGCCATGCGGAGGTCGCGGTTTCGAGTTCGTTTAAAAATCCGCGAGTGTAGGGAATGAGTTTGGAAAAGCTAGATGACCCGCTGGTTCGTTCAAACGCCACGACGTCTTCTCGCGTGAGTACGCCTGGTCGGCCGTCGGCGGCACGACTGATGTAGGGGGCGAGTTCGTCGAAGTTACGAATCGGCACGCGTGCTTGAAACTCGGCGATGGAGTCGATTCTCTCGAAACGATGGTCGCGTCCGAATTCGGTCTCCGTGTTGCGCGACAAGATGGATTTTAGCTTCAGGCCTGAGGCGCGTTCGGGATTGGTGAGGCGTTTTGCGAAAGCTCGGCGCGGGGCTAAAAGCGAAGCCGTGTAGGCCGAGTGTGTGACTTTTCGAAAAACACTTTTGGCGAGCGTTTTGGCGAAAGCCTTAGCCGCCAAACGAGATGTCGTGCGGACCTGAAGCTGACGAGTTTGAGTTAGGCCCAAGTCGGTTGTTTTGGCCGATTTGAACACGTCGCTCTCAGAACTGCTTGGGGTCACGCTCTCCGACATCTCGCCTTTCGTTCCTACTCATCGTCCGCAGGCGCAAAGCCGCGGCGAAGTGTGTTCTCGGTGATCACTCGAGGCTCCATGAATTGCACAAGATACTCTGGGCCTCCGGTTTTTGAACCCGCACCTGACATCTTAAAGCCACCAAACGGATGGCGATCGACCATGGCGCCTGTGCATCCGCGGTTGATATAGAGGTTTCCGACTTCGAAGTGCTGCTTCACGTACTCGATGTTTCCGGGGCTTCGCGAGTAAAGACCACCTGTGAGACCGTATTCGACCGAGTTGGCGATCTGGATGGCTTCTTCGATATTCTTTGCTTTGATCACGGCAAGCACAGGTCCAAAGACCTCTTCTTGCGCGATTCTCGCATCAGGCTTCACGTTTTCGATAATCGTCGGCGGCACGAAGTAGCCTGGTGTGGCACCTGCGGGCGTTTGTGGGACTTCGCCTTGGTAGACGATGCGTCCCTCGGTTTTTGCCATTTCGATCATGGCTAAAATACGTTTTTGCGCATCTTCGTCGATCACCGGACCGACAAAAACGTCCGGTTCGTTTGCCGCTCGAACTTTCACGGTTTTTGCCGCCTCCGTGAGTCGGCGCATGAAGCGTTCGTAAATCTCGTCGAGCACAATCACGCGGCTTGCGGCCGAGCATTTTTGTCCGCTGAAACCAAAGGCCGAGTACAGAACTCCGCCAATGGCTTCGTCGAGATCCGCGTCGCTATCGATGATGATCGCGTTTTTGCCACCAAGTTCCGCCATGACCTTTTTAAGATGGCGTTGCCCAGGTTGCACGATCGCGGCTTGCTTCATGATGTGAAGACCGACGTTTTTTGATCCGGTAAAGGCAATCATCGCCGTGATCGGTGAACCCGTAAGTGTATCGCCAATTTCTTCGCCGATACCTTGCACGAGGTTCACGACACCTGCAGGGAAGCCGGCTTCGCGAATCGCGCGCATCAGCCACGCGCCGATGACAGGGGTTTGTTCAGCAGGTTTCATGACGACCGTGTTACCGGTGACAGCCGCACCTGCAACCATTCCGCAGATGATGGCCAGAGGGAAGTTCCAGGGCGCAATGACCGCGACAACGCCGCGAGGCTTGTGGTGGTAGAGGCTTGTTTCGCCAGGCACACCTCCAACCTTTTGCCCTTTTGTGAGCTTTCGCATGTCGCGTGCATAGTAACGGCAAAAATCCACGGCTTCGGCGAGATCGCCATCGGCTTCATCCCATGGTTTTCCGGCTTCCAGCACTTCAAGCGCTGTCCAGTCGAAGCGATCGCG
>CAUJGS010000099.1 GCA_963170185.1 Bdellovibrionota bacterium | reverse complement strand
TCCACCCATGTCGGTTTTCACCCAGCCCGGATGAATCAGAGAGAAACTCACATCGGGGTTGTCGAGAGTGAAGCTTCTCGTCAGCATATTCAATGCTGTTTTGGATGAACGATAGGCGTAGTACCCACCCGAGGTGTTGTCCTTGATCGATGCCATCATCGTCGAGATCTGTGCAACTCGCGGGTTGTTGGATTTTATCAATGTTGGAAGCAGAGCTTTGGTGAGAAGGAAGGGGACGGTCGCGTTCACCCAGAAGCTTTGGGTAAGGTCTTCAGCCGTGTCGCCTTTGGCCATCATGCCGGCATTGTTGACGAGAATGTCGAGACCTTCTTTTTCAATCTGTTTTGCCAAGGTTTCGATTGCGCCCGGTTGGCTGATGTCGGTTTGAATCAGAACCAGTTTTTGTGGGAAATCGTTTTGCAGAGGCTTCAGTGAGGCCGTGTTTCGCGCAACGGCAAATACCGTGTGTCCAGCTTTGAGCGCCTCGCCGACGAGACCAAATCCAATACCGCGTGATGAACCAGTGATAAGTGTCTTCATACGAGACTAGTTAGCTTTGAAGATGGGATCTCGCAAGCCAACACGCCACGAGTCCAATTTCTTTTGAAACTCCGGCAAAATGTGGGGTAGAAAAAACCTATGAAACAAATGAATGCTCCCTCCAGCAAGCTGGCGCGCCTCCTAGAAACAGATCCGCGCGCGACAACCGTCTTGATTCGCGGGCTTGTGGGCGCCGTATTTTTGTCTGAGGGGATCCAGAAGTTCATCACTCCGGAAAAAGTCGGAGCTGGTCGATTTGCCAAAATCGGTTTCGAAAATCCGGAGCTCCTGGCTGCGTTCGTAGGCGCCAACGAGATTCTGTTTGGATTAGCACTGTGTCTGGGACTATTGGTCCGACTAAGTGTGCTGCCAATTATCGTGATCATGTTCACAGCACTTGCGACAACGAAGGTCCCGATTTTTCTGCAGAATGGATTTTGGGAAATGGCGCACGCGGCTCGAACTGATTTTTCCATGCTGACAGGATCGATATTTTTGCTGATTGAAGGTGCCGGCAAGTGGTCTCTTGATGGGCTGATCTCAAAGAGATTGAAAAGCCGATGAGTCGACTCTTCGAAGTCCTTTCTGTGTTCACCCGGTTGGGGCTGACGTCTTTTGGTGGACCGGTTGCGCACCTTGGTTTTTTTCACGATGAGTTCGTAAAAAAACGCAAGTGGTTGAGCGAGCACGATTACACGGACCTGGTTTCTCTTTGCCAATTTCTGCCGGGCCCTGCCAGCAGTCAGGTCGGAATGGCGATTGGTCTGTCGCGAGCTGGCCTGCCGGGTGCGATCGCGGCTTGGGTCGGCTTCACGTTGCCATCGGCGCTTTTGCTGGTGGCGTTTGCCGTTTGGATCTTAAAAATCAGTCAGGCGCAGCTTCAGACGTCATCCTCTTTGGATCCCCAGTTCCTAGGGGCCATTCACGGGCTTAAGGTCGCAGCGGTGGCCGTGGTGGCGCAAGCCGTGTGGTCGATGGGGCGTTCACTCTGTCCAGATAAGCCACGGGTTTCGCTGGCGGTGGTGTGTGCTGTTGGGATTTTGACTGTTGGTAGCTCGACTGCGCTTGGCGCTTCGGCAAAGATGTTTGCGAGTCTTTTGCCGCTGCTCTTCATCGTGGTGGGTGGAGGTTTTGGCTGGAAGTTTCTGTCGGCAAAAACGGCGCTTCCTAAGATGGACCTCCATGGTCGTGAGTTGGTATCCAAACCCGTCGCTGGCGCTCTGCTGGTGGCAGCACTGTTGTTGCTTGTTGGTCTCCCGCTGCTGGCAAAGTCCACGGGCTCGGACTTTGTCTCGATGCTGAGTGGTTTCTACCGAGCGGGATCTCTGGTCTTCGGTGGTGGGCATGTCGTCTTACCTCTGCTTCAGGCAGAGGTGGTTCCGAACGGCTGGGTTTCAAAAGATCTTTTCCTTGCGGGGTACGGCGCCTCGCAGGCGATCCCTGGCCCGTTATTTAGCTTTTCTGCTTTTCTCGGTGCCACCTCGGCGGTGTCGCCGAGCCTGCTGCTGGGAGCGGGCCTTGCGCTTGTGATGGCATTCTTGCCGGCCTTTCTTCTTATCGTTGGGGTTCTTCCGTTCTGGCAGGACTTGCGAAAGTATTCGGGCATGCAGCGAGCGATGTTGGGAATCAATGCTGCGGTGGTGGGAATTCTATTGGCCGCTTTGTACGACCCGATCTGGACGGAATCGATTCGAAACGCGTCCGACTTTGCGCTGGCGCTGATGGCTTTTGCGGCCCTGATGTTTTGGCGTTGGCCATCTTGGCTGGTCGTGGTCGCGGCCTGCGGCATCGGGGCCTTGCAGTCTGGAGTGGTATAATGGTGGTCGTTCTTGGCTTGGCGGCCATTCTGGCGGCGGTTTGGACCTTCGATGTCTTCTCGGAGTCCGATGAGGCGCTGATGCGTCGAGTGCAGGGGATCTTCGCGCCGTTGGACGTCGAAAGCGTTTCTGCGGACTCGCCCGAGTTTCAGCGAATCGCCGTCGGGCGAAAGCTCTTCTTTGATACCAGACTCTCGAAAGACGGGACGACTTCCTGTGCGAGTTGTCATCAGCCTGCGCACTACGGAACCGATCCCAATCCACAGTCGCTGGGTGTATTTAAGAAGCTCACACCTCGCAATACACAGGCGGTTTTGAACTTGCGTTACCACCGAGTCGTGCATTGGACGGGCGACCGCGAAAGTTTGGAAGATCAGGCGATTCGTTCCTTCACCGATCCCGGTGGTCTAGCGAACTCGACCGAAAAAGAGGCGCTGTCTAAGCTCTCGCAGGCCGGATACCGGGAAACATTGGCTTCTGCCGCTGACGCCCTGGCATTGTATCAACGCACACTCGTCACAAAAAATTCAGCCTTTGATCGCTTTCTAAGAGGTGATATCGAAGCGCTGACGAAAGATCAGAAGAATGGACTTCGGCAGTTTTTGCATTTGGGCTGTGTCGCCTGTCACACCGGTGTCGCGTTTGGCGCAAAAGACATGATTCGTTTCGGACTGACGCGCGACTACTGGACAGTCACAGGCTCGGCGCCCAAGGCCGATGGGCAACACGATCTTGGTCGTCAAGGTGTCACCGGTAATTCGAACGATCGCAACGTGTTCAAAATTCCGTCGCTTCGGAATGTCGCGATGACCGCGCCGTACTTTCACGATGGCTCGGCGAAGGATCTTGCGACCGCGATTCGTTGGATGGGCGAGCTGCAGCTGGATCGTAAGCTCACGGAACGCGAAGTCCACGAACTAAAAAGCTTCTTAGAGAGTCTCACGGGCGAACCGCCCAATTGGAACTAGCTCCGCTAGCGAAATGGGAGCCGGAAGACTTTGATGCACGAAGCGAGTTTGTCGGAGCCCGCAAAGCTCACCGCTTCGCCACGCGCCCATTTTGGGGGCGTGAACCGGCCCGCGTGTTTGTAAAGATAGTAGTTGTGCGCATCACTTGGCAGGTGGTTTGTTTTTGGAGAGTCAGGCTGCGCCAGTGCCTTCGCCTTTGACCAGAGCTTGGAATCGCTTGGACATAGGAACTCACGCCACTGGGATTCCTCATACTTGTTCAGCGAGGACGCAAATTGGTCGGTTTCGAAAACCACACTCTTGGTGGCGTTAGGGGCTTTGCCTTGGCGCTTTGCGATTCGGTTTTTGATCACTTGCGCGATGGCCGTCGCCACTTCGTCTTGCAGCTCTGGGCAATGTGCGGCGCGTGTCTCTGCGTAGATCAAGCGTGCCAGTAGCTCAGCGTCTGTCGAACTCGCCAGTGCGGCGGCTGTGGCAGCGTACTTTTGCGGCTTATTTCGTTTCGTGATGGGATCCTTCTTGAGCGATTCTTCGATCGTGCGAATCTGTTCGGAGTCGTTCACACATAGCGGAAGCGCCTCTTCGCTGGTGACTGAGAGCTTGGTGATCTGCCGATCCCGAACTTCCGATGCCGTAGCCGAATTCGAGAGTGAGAAGCCAGTGAGTCCACTCAGTAGCGCCGCTATCAGTAGGCGAAGATCAGTTGCTACATTTTGATGAATGAGCCGTCGCATGTTGGTACGATGATAGCGGCTCTTCCAGCAGGTAGCCAGCGTTCGTTTTCTTTCCACCATTGAATAGGGGGGGTACGCTTGGGCTGCGGTCCAAGCCGTTGTTCAATGATTGCTCCGGGAAGCTCGCTGGCATAGGATGCGCGGAATTCTGTGGAGACACGGAATGCTCGGAAGTGATATTCGGCAAAAGCTCGCCGAGCCTTGTAGTTTTCACGAATCGCCTGAGCGAGTGCTTTCCTTTCGCCAGACTCGAACACGGAGTCGACAATTGATCGCATCAGAACTGATTGGCCGGACAGGCTTTCGAACGGATATCTATCATCCCAACGTTGACGTAGGTTGATGTGGTCAGCAGTAGGATCAATTCCAGTTTCATGGCGAATGTCTCGCTGGAGGACATTGTTAAGACGGTCATTAAGTGAGATTTTCGACATCGCTTCAAGCTGGTCGGATGCGTAGGGGCTTAGGCGAATGCCTCGTGACTGAATAAAATTGAGAACGGCTTGCATGCCGTGATGGATGGCCCGCTCGCGACGATAAACATAGCTCTGGGTGTTTCTTGCGTTAAGCATTTGCGAATGAAGTTCGAGCACTTCTCTGAGAAACGGATACTTTTCGAAGTCGGATAGTCCAATTTTGTTTAGATCGAGTGAAGAGTAAGCGGCACTATCAGGCTTCCCCTCTGCTGCTCGGAAACGAACATTGATGCTGCCTCGACTGATCGTGACAAGCTCCGGGCACGAAGCGCAAGCGGTCTTGAAATGGTATTCGGCGCGCTGTGTGAGGGGGCCATCTGGTCGCCCGAACGGCTTTGTTTGAGAGTGAAATGGCGAAAGGCCATCGGGGATCGACGTACCGTATCTTGAAACGGCCAGCTCGATTTTTTCAGCTGGCATGTTCTCGAGCGCATGAGTGATGGCAGCATAAGGATTTTGGAAGGGACGATAGCGGCGATAGTCGATGTCCCCGAATGTGACGTCAGACACGTAACGCGTCTGAATGCCTTCTAGCCAAGATCCGGTCGCCAGCGGGTCTGTTGATGGCGCGGATGACGATTGAGCCGACGCATTTAGGGAGCCAGCCACCATGATGGCAAAACCGAGCATAGTGTACCCGTTTGGGCGGTGCTTGGAAATCATCGTGCCTCCTCTGGGCTGACCAAGGACTGCATAACAGGCGCCAAGCATTCATCCCTTTAGCGTGAATTTGAGAGGTGGGGAGGGCGCAGAATTGTCACTCAGGAAGAGAGGACTTCTTAAGGCCGGCACTCGACTAGCCGACCAAAGCGCCCTTAGAGTTTGCTAAATTCTTCGGCGTGTAACCAGGCTGCCTGACGTGGAGGAGTCTTGGTTCGAGACCACTCGTCGAGCATGGTCGGTGCGAGTTCTTTGAGATGTTTCATCTGGTCGGGTTGGCCGGTGACACAGGTGAGTTCCACACGGTGTCCGTTGGGATCAAAGAAATAAATCGAACGGATGATGCCGTGTTCGGTCACACCAAGTACCGAGAGACCCTTGGCCTCAAGTTCCTTTTTTGCTTCGAGAAGTGCTGTTTCGTCTTTCACTTGAAATGCGATGTGCTGAACCCAGGGTGGTGTGTTTTGATCGCGACCCATTGGTGCACACCCGGTGATTTCAAAGAACGCGAGAATGTTTCCCATTCCCGCGTCCAAGAAGACGTGCATGTAGGGATTGGGTTCTTTCGTGGACGGCACCTTGTCTTCTGCGATGCAGACAAGAAGGTCCATATTGAGGAAGTTCTTGTAGAACTCGACGGTCTCTTTGGCGTCTTTGCAGCGATAGGCGACGTGGTGAATCTGTTCGATTTTGATCACGATTGAACCTCACAGTCTTGGCGATCGAGTTTGGCGGTAAAATGTCTCAGGAACTTGGCTTGCTCGACGATGCGGTAGCCCGGTAGTTGATCTAGGGTGCGCGCCATTTCGTGCGCGCCTTCAATGATGGCATCGATGTGGCTCTGGGTGTAGACTCGCCGAGGGAAGGCGAGGCGCACCAGCTCTTGCGGGGCAGGTATTTCTTCTCCTGACACCTCGTCTTTGTGGCCAAACATCAAAGAACCCACCTCAACACCGCGGAGACCAATCGTTTCATACAGCGCAACCGCGAGTGCCTGAGCCGGGAATTGCGCCGCCGCCAAATGTGGAACCGAGGCCTTGGCGTCAATGTAGACTGCGTGGCCGCCTAAGGGCTTGACGACTTTCAATCCGGCTTCTTCCAAGCCTCTGCCAAAGTAGTCGACACTTTTAATTCTGTAGCTGAGATAGCTCTCGTCTTGAATCTCGTCGAGTCCCGTTGCGATGGCCTCGAGGTCGCGCCCCGCTAGGCCGCCGTAGGTCGGAAAACCTTCGGTGATGACCATTCGCCGTCGAACATCTTCGGCCAGCCGAGCATCTTTCAGCGCTAGAAAGCCACCGATGTTGGCAAAGGCGTCTTTTTTTGCGCTCATCAGTGCGCCATCAGCGTACGAGAACATCTCGGAAACGATGGACGGTATGGATTTGGCCGCGTAGCCAAGTTCGCGCGTCTTGATGAAGTAGGCGTTCTCGGCAAAGCGCGCGCAGTCAATAAATAGTGGGATACGATAGTCGGCGAGAATCTGCCTGGTGGTTCGCAGATTTTCCATAGAGACCGGTTGGCCGCCGACGCTGTTGTTGGTCACGGTCATCACAAAAAAGGCGACCTCAGAAGATCGATCCTCGAGTTCCTGTTTAAGTGCGTGCAGGTCGACATTGCCCTTGAAGGGGTCTTCGGCTTGAGTGTTTTTGTTTGCGGGGTCCGGTAGGTCGATAGAAATGCCGCCAGCCGATTCGATGTTCGCCCGTGTGGTGTCGAATTGTGTATTTCCTAAAACTCGTTGCCCGGGCTTGAGTAAAGCTTGGCAGAGCAAGGCTTCGGCAGATCGTCCCTGATGCGTGGGGATCACGTGCTCAAGGCCCGTCAGATTTTGAATCGTCCGCTGAAAACGTTGATAGCTGGTTGAGCCTGCATAGGATTCGTCACCGAGGAGCATCGCCGCCCACTGGGCGCTGGACATGGCGCTGGTTCCGCTATCAGTTAGAAAATCAAATGTGACGGTATCGGCCGGAAGCGTGAAGAGATTGAAATTCGCCGTCTTGATTGCGGCCTGTCGCTCGGCAGCGGTCAAAATCGGAATGGGTTCCACCATTTTAATTTTGAATGGTTCGAAGATCGTTTTCATATTTCACACATCTCTTTCACATTTAGTGGGCTCAACTGGGCTTCAGCGTGGCAAGGCGTCGCCAGCGCGCTACAAGACTCCGCGTTTCATTTGGTCGCGTTCAATCGAGTCAAAGAGGGCTTGAAAGTTTCCCTCCCCAAACGACAGGTGGTTTTCTCTTTGGATGAGCTCAAGGAAAATGGGTCCAACCAAATTCTTCGTGAAAATTTGCAGCAGATACCCGCCGTCGTCGCCGTCGACAAGAATATTGAGCCTTTCGATTTGGCTGCGATCTTCTTTCACCTGCGGCACTCGTTCAAAAACCGAGCGGTAATAGTCGGAGGCGATGTCGAGTGTTTTGATCGAGGTGTCTTGCAGCAGTTGAATGGAACGAATCAAGTCTTTGGTTAAAAAGGCCAAGTGCTGGATGCCGGGTCCTTTGTACTCTTCGAGATATTCGTTGATTTGCGATTTGGCCTCGTCGGCTTCGTTGATCGGGATGCAAAACTGTCCTCCTGGAGCGCGCAGGGCATACGAGGTGAGTCCGGTTTTCTGGCCGCGGATGTCGAAGTAGCGAACTTCTTCGAACTCAAAAACGGATTTATAAAAGTTCGCCCACTCTTGCATCGTGCCTTTGAAGACATTGTTGGTGAGGTGATCGATTAAAATAAAACCCTTGTCCGGAACAAGAGTCGGGTCCTGTAGCTTCTCAAAACCCAATGTTTCGCCCGCACCCACAAAATAAATCAGGCTATCGCCGATGCCGAAGATCGCAGGAACGGGGTTGCCACGAGAATCTCTGTAGTCACCTTCGAGGCAGGGTCGTGCACCACGGGAGACGGCTATTTCATAGGCGCGCTTTGGGTCTTGAAAGCGCCACCCCATCGCTGAGATCGAGGGTCCGTGCTTTTCAAAAAACGAATTTCCAAACGATCCCAATTCGGAATTGAGCAAGAATGTGATCTGGTTTTGCTGGTAGCACTCAATTTGTCTATGGGCGTGCCGCGCGACCTTTGAAAAGCCGAGTTCACGAAACAGCCGATCAAGACTGTCTGCGCCGCTGTGAGATTTGTTGAATTCGACAAATTCGACGAAGTCGATGCCTTCAAGACCAATGACGTTATTTTTCATATGGTACGACATTACGCCTCGGATCTGTCAAAAAATAGATCAATGTTTTGGATATCTATGTCAGAATATATGACATAGATGACGTCGCTATGTGAGGAGGAGACCCCATGGAGATCACGTTGGAGCAGGCAAAGGTGTTTGACGCCGTCGCGCGAGCCAAGACCGTTCAGAAGGCCGCCTTGCAACTGCATCGGGGCCATTCGGCCGTGCTCTATTCCTTGAAGACCCTGGAAGACCAAGTGGGTTTTTCGCTGTTCGACCGATCCGGCTACCGCAATCGCCTCACCCTGAATGGTGAGAAGGTTCTTCAGCACTGTCGAAAACTGCTGGAGGCCCGCCGTGAACTTGTGGATGCCTGTCTGCAGTTGAAGACGGGGTGGGAGCCTTCGCTCAAGGTTGTGTACGACGAAGTCATCGACTTCAATATCATTGGTGATGCGCTGATGGGACTCAATGAGCTAAAGCCGCCGACCGAGGTAAAGGTCTTGTCGGCCCATCTTCGTGAAGTTGAATCACTTTTTGTGACCGAGCACGCAGATCTCATGGTGACGGTCTCTCCGATCATGGATCATAAAATTCCCACCGCTCGAATGCGTCCGATCTATATGAAACTGGTTGCGCAGAGTGGGCATCGTTTGAACCAAGTGCGCCGGGGGAAATTGAAATTGGAAGATTTAAACCGTCACACACATGTCACGATTAAGGCTCCTGACTCGGCACTTGGACTTAGCACCGAGTCGTTTCGCTTTGATTCTTATCTCTTTGTTGGGGATTTCACCACCAAGTGGAGCGCGATTCGTAAAGGCATCGGCTTTGGTTGGCTACCGGACTACCTGATCGCAAACGATCTTGAGAAGGGGGTGTTGAAAGTGTTGAAGACAGAAATCGCCAACTCGGTGAAGTTGCAACCGGTGCTGCTGCATCGGCCTCAGGAAAGTCTTGGTCGAGCCGCAAAGGAGCTACTGAAATTTCTCAGGTAGTTTTCTGACATCGTTAAAACCGATAGGCTTAAGCATATTATTCGATTTTTGATATAGCGGCAGAACCGTTATCGTCTTCTTCAGAGGTCGCAATTCGATAGGAGGAGACTGTGGTTGTGTCGAAAATGAGTTTCGTAAAGTCGTTGATTGAATCTCGCGATGGTGTGCACCTGACGACGTACCTGGAGAATCACGGAGATCTGCACGCCCTACGCGCTCAGCTGCGCGGGTCCATAGACTATGCCTACGAGAATTTGGCGCCGGTGATGCAAGCGCCGATGATTGGGCGGTTGCTCGATCCTCTCGATAAACTCTTTTCGGAACCCGACAAGCTCCTGCAGATGAAAGGGAACGTCGGAATCTTTCGCAACCAAGCGATGTTTCGCATTCTCAATATTCCGGTGCATGTTTCGTCCGGGTGCCACGTGGCTTCCAGCTTTCACGTGAAGCCGCTTCTCAAGTGGCTGCAGACAGATCAGGAGTTTCTTCTGATTTCTGTCACGCGGGTGTCTGATGCGCAGATCGAGGTGTCAATTTACTCTGGTAATCGCGCAAGCTTCCGACAGTCTGCCGTCAGCCTGTTCAGGCTTGAGCAGCTGGAAGCCAAGCAGGGGATCGAGTTTGAGTCGCTGCAAGAGGCGCTAGATGTCCATCAGGAGTACGCGGCGGCGAAGACCTTCCTTTGCGGAGAGCGAAGCCTCTGCGAGCAGGTGAAGGCCAATCTGACGTTGGCCAATCTCGATGAGCGCTTTGTTGGCGTCGTGGCCGATGCACATAGTCTGGAGGAAATCTGTCGCGAGATCCGAGTGTCCATGATGTTGCATGCAAGAAGAAAGCTCGAGTCCACGCTCAACGAGTTCATCTTGGCCGATCTGGAAAGTCGAACTTCAAAAAATCTCTTTCAGATTGCGCAAGCTGTTGTGAAAGGGCGCGTGCGGAAATTGATTGTGTCCGACGAGGTGCAGATTTTTGGCAAGATCGATCGTCGTTCGGGCGGTCTGGCGATTCATCCTTTTGACTTGGATCACGAGGACGACGACCTGTTGGATGATCTCGCGCAGATGGTACTCAGCAAGGGTGGCGAGGTCTTTGTCGCCAGCAAAGAGGAGATTCCAAACGGCAGACCAATTTTGGCGATTTACGAGGATGATGGGAGATATCCACTCAGGCTCGAAAATATCTCGCACTTTGAAGTGCCACGCGAGCACTTGGGGTAGCGCCCTTGCGGGGGAGTTGCTAAAAACTGCCATGAAAATGGGCTGAGATGCGGTTAATTTCGATCTCGGCCCGCTTTTCCGGAGAAATCGTGTCTGTTTTTGCTTTCTGTCGTTGACAGGAAGGGGGCTAATCTCAAATATTGGCCCTTCGAATTTATCCGGCGGTTCGCTAGCTCAGTCGGTAGAGCACATCCCTTTTAAGGATGGGGTCGATGGTTCAAGTCCATCGCGAGCCACCAATTTTTTTCGACATCTTGTCTTAAGGTCCCCATCGTCTAGCGGCCTAGGACACCACCCTTTCACGGTGGATACAGGGGTTCAAATCCCCTTGGGGACGCCACTTCAAAGATGTGGCAACTTATCTAATAAAGTCATAGTCTTAGCTGGTTTTATGCCAAAATTTCTCGCTGAGACTTCGAACACAAAGCATCTCCTCCAGAAAATTCTGGAAGAACCACAATTGGTTTCAATCATTCAGAATCTACCGACTCAGGTCCTTGGAAAGTTAATCAATCACATCGGCCTCGAAGATGCGGGAGAGATAGTTGCACTTTCCACCACCCCACAGCTGGAAAAAATCTTCGATGAAGATCTGTGGAGAAACTCTCGCCCTGGCCAAGAAGAGTCTTTTGATCCAAAGCGCTTCACAACTTGGCTCGAGATTTTGGGTGAAATGGGCCCAAAGCATACTGCCGACAAACTCACCGAAATGGATGAAGACTTTATCTGTATGGCACTGTCATACCAACTTCTCGTTGTGAATGTGGATGAGATTGCCCTTCAACTTTCTGGGCGTGAAGAAGGCGATTTCAAAAGTGATCAGATTGAAAAGGCTTTGGAATGTAGTATCGGACACGAGTTTGAGCAATTTTGGGTTCTAGCGAAGACTCAGGATGCCTGGGATACCACTCTAGATATTCTATTAAGTTTAGATGAAAATCATCACGACTTCTTTATAAGACTGATGGAGAGACTGAATGCAGCATCTAACAATTATATCGAAGACAATGGTGGCTTATATAACGTCTTAACAAACGACGAACAACTTCAATCGGATGTGGCTTTTGATCGCGAATTGCGACGTGAAAAAGAAGGGTTTGTCTCTCCGCAATCAGCGGCAAACTTTCTAAAGCTCGCGGCTTCGACAGAACTCGATGAGATTTTGAAGTCTAAAGACCAAGATCCAATCACTCGATCTTATTTTAAGAATTATGGTACTTCAGGATCAACTGCTCCAGCTCAATCCCGAAAATCAGAAGATAATAACCCGCAAGAAACAAGTGCCGTAACTGCTTTTATTAACCTTCTTCAGGAAGCTGAAGTCTTACCGGCGCAGGAAAGAGTCCTCCTCCTACAAAACTCAAAAACAGATAAGCATAAACATCAATTTCTTGAGGAAGCTCTGGGCAAATTAGCGGACGGTGATCATGAACTTCATTCAAAGAGAATTCAAGAATTGAGCTATTTGGCAAATATTCTAATATCCGGAAAGTCACATAAGGGCAGAAGATTTAGACCAAATGAGGCGGCTGAAGAGACCCTCACCATCTGCGAAATTGGGCTCAAATATCTCAATAAGGTAGGAGCCTCATCGAAGGATTCCGATCCGGTTCTAAAGAGTTACGACTTCATTAAGTTATTCAGATTAGGTTGGAATATCAGGAGTACAGAAAGTAAATAGCAATTGAAGTTAAGAGGCGTATTCTAGCAGTTCAGTTCTAAGACGCAGGAGCATGGAACGCCAATTTTTTCTTCTTTATTTTCCATGACTTACAAGGTACGCCCAATTAGATGTTCGAACTGCTGAGGTTTTATGTTTAAACTCATTTTTATTTTTTCTATCTTCGCACTTTTGGGCTGTTCATCTGCGCCGGTGAAACCTGAAGCTAAGCCTCTATCCAATATCTCTTCCTGCCAAGAGGGTGCAATTCGTCACGGATTCGTGAGTCCCATGACTCAAGGAGATTTGTCTTGTGCAGAAGGAACCCAAACTTGTGTTGCTGGAAGCTGGCAAGGGCCTATGCTTTATGATTCATGTGACAATCACACGAAGAGCTGTGGTGGGGTATCCCACGGCAGTGTAATCAATGGATATTTACAACCGACTTCGCCGAAGGGTGTTCCTTGTACACCAGCAACAAAAACCTGTCTTAATGGGACATGGGCTGGGCCAGAAGTTTTCGCGAGCTGTTCGGAGCTTTAGCTGGAAAAGCGTACTCCAGCAGCTCAGTTCTAAGACGAGGCACCATGGAACGCCAATTTCCACTTCAGAATGCTGAGTACCGCTGACTGAATTCGGTATTCAATCACAGCAGACTGCCAGGAGCGGGCTGCTCGTATATGAGTAAAATCAATATCTTACGGTTAAAAGTCGGAACTTGCGATAGTTGATAGTTTACAGTAAACTATCAACTATCAATGAAAACTGATACGCGTCTTCGAATCAGACAAATAGTTGAAGACCGAGGTCCCCAAAGACCTGCGGAGTTGGTGAAAGCCCTCGGAATCTCCGCACAGGCTCTTCATCGACAATTAAAATTGATGGTCGAACAGGGAACGCTGATTGTTCAAGGTAAGCCTCCAAGGACGATGTATGCACTCGCGGGAGTTGCGGATTTCTCAAGAGCCTTTGAGTGGCTCGATAAGAAGACGCTTCGGGAAAACCCCAAAGACACGGTCTGTGAAACACGAGATGTCTTAACGGCGAGACTAAGTCCACTGAAGAATCTGACAAAGCAGGGACTAAGCCCAGAAGACTTGCCGCTACTCATCTCTACCGTGGGAGAAATCGGTAACAATTCTTTTGATCACAACCTCGGGCAATGGCGAGACGTTCCCGGGTGTTGGATGGAAGTTCAAGTTACTGGAAATCGCCTGTGGGTTTGTCTTGCGGATCGCGGTCAGGGTATTTACGGATCACTTTCGAAAACGAATAAAGGAATTAAAAGCGATCAGACTGCTATAGAAACGGCGTTTGAAAAATTCGTTTCAGGTCGCGCTCCTGAAAAACGAGGCAACGGTTTGAAGTACGTGAAGAATACTATTCTCGGAGACGCGGATCGCGGAATCGCATGCATTTCAGGTTCCGGAGTCGTCCAGTACGGGAACTGGGGAAGTGACTGTGAGTCTGTGTTAAAGAAAAAATTTGTGACAGTGCGAGGGACGGTCACGCTTATGGTATGGAGGCTGGGATGAAGATCAAGCTAGCTAAATTTGGTGAGATCCTCACTTCGCGAGAAGCAGGCCGTGAAGCAGCCTTAGCTATCAAGGCCTACCAGAAGCCTGCCGAAGGCGAAATCGTTGAGCTTGATTTTGAAGACGTTTTGGCAGTTGGGCCCTCATGGTTGGGAGAGGTTTTGGCAGCGCTAATCGCCGAATACGGTAAGTCTCGTGTGGTCTGCCTTCCAAGTGAAAACCGATCAGTGATTGAGTCTCTGAACATTCTAAAAGCCGAAATAAGCTGAATCAACTTAGGCATTCAGCATGTGCACTTGTATCATTGTATTAACGACTATTCGCGCTTGCGCCGTGTTCCCACGACGTCTTCGAGATTGAGAGATCTAAGGTCTTGCACGATGAGATCATCGGGCACATTGGCGATGAAAGACTTCATAACGCTATAGATTGGATTGATAAGGCGGGCGAAGTCCCATTCGTTTTCATTGATCGGTGTTTGAGCCTTTAGGTAAGTGAAATGCGCGACCATCTTACCCACTCGAGTTCTTTCGGATTCAATTGATTTGTCTATACTTGGCCTGCTGAGGAGCGTTAGTTTTGACTCACAAATGCTTTGAGCAAATGATTGCTACATGACGAAGGACACGGACTATTCGGCCGCCTGGCGAGACTATAGAAAACGAAACTACATGATGTGGGGTGCGTGCCTCGGTTGGCCCGTGTTTGGAGTCATCGTCTCAATAGGTTGGGAGCTGCTACTCGGCAAGAGTAGCTGGATAGTGGTACTGTTTCTGCCATACATGGCATTTTGCGCTCATTGTGCAATTAGGTTTGCGAAATTCAAATGCCCGCGATGCGGAAACTCCTTTCACGGAAGAGGGACTGGTCTTTTCTCCTTTCAAAATCCGTATTCGAAGTCATGCCTTAACTGTGGCTTACCAAAGTATTCCGTAATAGATCCCGGGCCAGATTTAGCGAAAATTCGAAGCTGGTCGAAATTTGGCAGACCGTTGGATATTCTATACTGGCCGCTGGTGGTCGCGAATGTGCTGGTTGCTTGCTTAGCGGGAATCGGGTTCTTGAGTTCGAACGATATAGATATGCACTCGGGCTTATTTCCGTTGGTGATGCTCGTCTCGATGCTTTCGCTGATTGTTGCTTTAGGTGGGATATTCTCGATAGATGAGAAGAATCATCTAGAGGTCATAAAGAAAGTCACTCCAAGGCAGATCTACGTGCTGATCGCGATTGGAATGGTCGGTGGTGCAGTGATTGGATTTTTGGATTTGTCTACCAAGTCTTATTTTTCACCTGATGGCTTTATCGATGTCGCGCTGATAGTTCGGCAATTTCCGCCTCAAAGTTTGGTGAACATCTCGATTCTCTATATCGCGAAAAGGGTTCGCAAGCATTCGGGCGAAGCGACTCGCCCTTAAATCATCTGCGCATCAGCAGATATGCAAGAATTGACTACTTGCGGCCGCCGAAGACGCCGCGGAAGAGGTTTCCGACTTTGCTCGTGCTCTTTGGCGGCTGACTCTTTGATGTCTGAGCCGTCTTCGCTGTTGTATTTGGCCTTGGCGTGATCGCAGATTTCGACGTGGTCGTTGCTCCACGTGGCGTAATCGGCGATGGGCCCGATCTACTAGCCGAGCTTGCGCCGCCACGACTTTCGCTGCGGGCACCGGCACGGGTATCGTTGCGGTGGGAGCCGCCTCCGCCGCCACGCGAAGGGCCGCCGCCTTTGGAGCGGTGGTTGCGGCCGTGTTTATGGCGACGTTGGTTTTGTGCGCTTTCGATGGCGGCTTTGGCCTTACCTTTGGACATCATGCGGGCGTGCTCGACATCGTCGGAATGATAAGGCTGCGTGCGGTCGACAGGAATCGGTTGGCCGATCAGCTTTTCGATATCCTTGATGAACGCGCGCTCTTCAGCGTCGCAAAATGAAATCGCAATACCTTCGGCACCGGCACGCGCCGTGCGGCCAATTCGGTGCACGTAGCTTTCGGCAATGTTAGGAACTTCGAAGTTGATAACGTGAGTGATGTTGTCGACGTCAATTCCGCGAGCCGCAATGTCGGTCGCCACAAGAACGCGAATTTTTCCGTCCTTGAAGGCTTCCAGGGCTTTTTGCCTTGCCGATTGCGACTTATTGCCGTGAATCGGAGCACTCTTGATGCCATTTTTCTCGAGAACTTCGCTTACCTGGTTGGCACCGCGCTTGGTACGAGTGAACACGATCACGCGGCTAAGAGATTTGTCTTGCAGCACTTGGCGAAGGAGATCTTTTTTGCGGTTGCGATCGACGTACATGACTTTTTGGTCGATGCGTTCGGCCGTGCTTGAAACGGGCGTGACTTCGACACTGACCGGATCTTTCAAAATCGAATCGGCGAGACGGCGAATGTCGGGTGGCATCGTGGCCGAGAAAAACAAGTTGTGACGGCGCTCAGGAAGCATCGCAATGATTTTTCGGATGTCGTGAATGAACCCCATGTCGAGCATGCGGTCGGCTTCGTCTAAAACGAAAACTTCAAGCGAACGTAAGCTTAGGTGCTTTTGATTGATGAGATCAAGTAGGCGTCCTGGAGTTGCGATCAAGACGTCAACGCCACCCGCGACGGATTTCACCTGTGGCACTTGGCTTACGCCACCAAAAATCACCGAGCAGCGAATTTTAGTGTGTTTGCCGTAAATGCGGAAGTTATCAAAAATCTGGATCGCCAGTTCTCGCGTCGGAGTCAGAATCAGCGCGCGTGTTTGTTTTTGCGCGGGACGCTGATTGTAGCGAACAAGCTGATGCAGAATCGGGAGGGCGAAGGCCGCCGTTTTACCAGTTCCGGTTTGTGCGCAACCAAGAAGATCGCGGCCCTGCAAGAGGTGCGGGATCGCGGCTTGTTGGATAGGGGTTGGCTCGGTGTATCCAGCTTCGTGGACGGCTCGTTCAATGGGCTCTAAAAGGCCTAGATCAGAAAATTTCATGCTGCGGCACTCTAACACAGTCCTTTGGAAAGAACCCTTTAATTAGAGTGAGGATTGAAAGAAGTTACGCGCTATAATGCCCGCCGTGGGAGTAAACGACGATGTCGCCAGATCAATATCTTAGAAAGTGGAACTTGGAGGCCCCCACAAAGCTTTGCGAGACTCAAACCAGCCATATCTACAAGGTTCGATTTGAAGGTAAACCGGCCGTTCTCAAAATGCTGACGCCACTAGGGAGTAAGAGCGAAGCCAACGCCGGGCACGCGCTTAAGTATTTTGGCGGTCACGGAGCCGTTCGGCTCTTGGCGGACGACGAGGGGGCTTACCTATTGGAGTTCCTGCCGGGTAGGCGATTGAAGGACTTGGTCTTAAGTGGTCGAGACGATGAGGCGACCGAGATTGCGGGTTTGGTTATAAAGCGGCTTCAGGATCCGTCTCGAGTCCGTTTAGGAGGCTTCTCGCCAAAGTTAACTCCTCTACGGGAGAACTTTCGTGCGTTGTTTTCGCTGGCCAAGAACCCGACCTCGGATGCGGTTTTTAAGCGAGGGGCGGAAGTCGCCGAGAGGCTCCTTGCAACGGAGACGGACGTCGCGGTTTTGCACGGTGATATTCACCATACCAATATCATCGAAAGCGAAGATCGAGGTTGGGTTGCCTTGGACCCAAGCGGCCTCATTGGGGAACGGACATACGACGTCGCGAACTTGTTTTTTAACCCCGACGATCTGCCGGATTTGGTTGAGTCGCGAAAGCGCGTGCAGGCGGTTTGTGAGCGGCTTTCCGCGCAGCTCGGGTTTGATTCCAAGCGTGTTTTGGATTTCGCCTTCGCCTACGGCTGTCTCAGCTCGGCATGGTGTTTAGAAGATGGCCTTAGCCCCGAGCGAAGACTTCGCATCACGTACCTTATTGACCAGCTAAGATAGTGTGAGAATGGTGCCGTCAAACGGCACTTTGACTAATTCTCTACAGGCGCCAGGCGAACAGACTTGAGATACAATATGGCCCGCATGAAGAGGCCTTTTCGCCCGTTCGGGTTTCAAGCCACATCTTTTTTTGTCGCCTTGGCGATGAGTGGGTGGATGTTTACCGGATCGCCGGCTTGGGCGAAAGCCTGCGACGAGCAGTTTTATAGCTTTGAGTCGCGCGATGCGCTGAAGGCCAAGCTCCCGCGCAGAGGTTCTGCCAAGTACAAGGCCATGGCTCAAAAGGTAGCAAGCGACCTTCTTAAAACGAGGTCGTATGCGACGCTTGATCTCACTCAGGTTTTTACTCCGGAGCTGGTTCGCGCTTGGCAGCTTTCTTTTCCAACGAAGTTCGCCTCGCAGCTGCATCGCGAGGCAATTTTGCCCTCGGTAGAAACCACGAATCCGCAAGCGGAGAGTCGCCCGGCCTACGAGGCGCAGCTCGTGGCGACGCGCGAACTTCAGGATTGGCTTCGAACTCTGATTCAAGATGCGATCGTGTTGCCGCCGAAATTGCGATTGCACGAAGGCTTCGCCGCCATTCGCAACAGCACGGCTCAAGAGAAGTCGCTTCTCTTTGGAGAATGGCATCCTGATGGTGGCGGTGTTTCGGTCACTCTTGCTCTAAAAGGGGCGGGAACAGAGGTGTTGGGTGGGGTTCCAATCGCTTATGCAAAGTCCGGCGCCGAGATTCATGGCAAAGGTGATAAGTGGCTTTCAATATGTTCTGATTGCCAGGCAGTTTCAGTGCCGGCGGGGCACGCTTTGATCTTGCTAGGAGATTTAAGCCTTGCGAAGGGCGAAGAGGTGCTGTTCACGCCGACCATCCATCGCACGCCTTCTTACTCAGGTGAGCGTCAGCTCTTCTTGTTTCGTTATTGAATTTTTCTGAACCCTTTTTCAGAGTTCTTTTTCATATTCCAGAAGAGCGCTGTAGAGCTCTTCGACTTGTTTTTTGAATCCCATAAACTCTTGCGGCTTAAATGGAATCAAACACGAAAGTGTTTCGGGAACAGATTGAGCCTTCTCGCGAAGCTTCGCTCCTTTTTTGGTGAGATGGATCAGTTTGTTTCGACGATCTTCGGCAAGCGGCTTGATGTCGATGAACCCTTTGGCTTTAAGTTTTTGAAGCAGGGGAGTTAAGGTGCCTGAGTCTAAATAAGTAGACTCGGTGATTGCATGAATATTGACCCCGTCTTGTTCCCAAAGTGCCATCATGATCAGGTACTGCGGATAAGTGATCCCCAATGGGTCGAGGATTCGCTTGTAGACCCTTTGCAGGGCATTGGAAGCGCTATAGATGGGGTGGCAGAGCTGGTTTTTTAAAAAGAGGGCGTCTTTTGACATAAACCCATATTATCTTGCAAACAAAGTATTTACAAGAGCCGGCACTTGCTCTATTATCTTGTATGCAAGATAAATGTCTCACGAAGACAAAGGAGATGACAAATGAACAAACTAGGCACAGTTCTTTACACGGCAAAAGCGACTTCCACTGGCGGACGTGAGGGAACCTCGGAATCGTCGGATGGCCGTTTGAAGGTGACTCTCTCAACACCAAAAGGTCTTGGTGGAAACGATGGCCCGGGAACAAACCCCGAACAACTATTTGCGGCCGGCTATTCGGCATGTTTCATCGGTGCGATGAAGTTTGTGGCGGGCCAAGAGAAGGTGAAACTTCCTGACGGGTTTAAGATCGAAGCCGAAGTTGGCATCGGCCCGATTCCACAGGGCTTTGGTATCAAAGCGGAACTCAATGTGTTTTTGCCGGGCCTTGATCGCAAACAAGCAGAAGGCCTTGTCGAAAAGGCCCACCAGGTTTGCCCGTATTCGAACGCCACAAGAGGCAATATCGAAGTCGGACTAAAAGTTCAGGTTTAAGAGAATAGCGGTTTGATCCAAAGCGTTTGCTCGCGACCGGGGCCGACCGACACCACATCAATAGGTGTCGCGACTTCGGTTGCGATGAACTGAATGAAGTCTCGTGCCGCTTGCGGAAGATCCTGAATCGCACGCACATTGCGGAGGTCTTCCGACCAGCCGTTGAGTGTGCGGTAGATCGGTTCAACACGCGAGAGATCATTTGAACTCACGGGGAGTTCTTTGATCTCAACACCGTCTAGGCGATAGGCCGTGCAGACTTCGATTTTTTCGTGACCAGAAAGCACGTCAAGTTTCATCAGTGCAAGTGATGTTAGACCGTTCACGCGAATCGCGTACTTAAGTGCTACGAGATCCAGCCAGCCGCAGCGACGTGGGCGTCCTGTGGTTGCTCCGAACTCGCCACCTTCTTGGCGAAGGCGTTCGCTCAAAGTTTCGTTCATCTCAGTTGGGAATGGTCCGGAACCAACTCGTGTCGTGTAGGCCTTTGTGATGCCCACGATCTTTTGCATGACGCTTGGACCGATGCCGGTTCCGATACAAGCCGAGCCCGTGATCGTCGACGAGCTGGTGACGTAAGGGTATGTGCCGTGAAGGAGATCAAGCATCGTGCCTTGAGCGCCTTCGAACAGAACTTTTTTGCCGGCTTTCAAGGCGCGGTGAACGACAAGTGATGTGTCTTTCGAGCGATAGGGCTCAAGTTCCGCCGCGAGTTCGACTAAGCGATTAAAGAGCGGTTCTACTTCGACGGGCTCTTGCTTGTAGTACTTCTCGATGAGGAAGTTCTTTTCTTTCAGCGAAGCCTCAAGCTTTCCTTTTAGGCGTTCGCGATCGAAGAGATCGCCAAACAAGATCGCTTTACGAGACGCGCGATCTTCGTAGGCTGGGCCGATGCCCTTTCCTGTGGTGCCGATCTTCTCGTTGCCGGCAGCTACTTCGCGAGCCGCATCGAGTTTTCGGTGATAACTTAAGAGCACGGTGCACTGGTCAGAGATTTTCAACTGCTCAGAATTTGTCAAAACGCCCGCGGCTTTGAGGTCGCGGATTTCTTTGACGACCTCTTCGATGTCGAGCACGACACCGGGAGCGATCATGCAACTGCACTTCGGGTGCAGCACGCCTGAAGGAATCAGGTGCAAGACGGTTTTAACTCCGTTGACGACCAGAGTATGCCCGGCGTTGGCGCCACCTTGGTAGCGAACGACGAGATCCGCGTGAGCGGAAAATACATCAACGACTTTGCCTTTTCCTTCGTCGCCCCACTGGGCGCCGACAACTACGATTCCTGCCATAGGGGTGTTAAACTCTCAAAATGGCGACGTTCCCGCAAGTTCAGAAACGGCCAGAAACCACTCTTCTCGCGGTGGGAGAGGGGCTGAAACAGCCTCATTTCTTAGCAAACCGACCAAATTCTTGGTGGCCTCCATGGAAACCGCTTTAAAGGCCTCGATGGTGGTCGCTCCGATGTGGGGTGTTAGGACCACCTGCGGGTAGAGCAGGAAGTCTGAACCGGGTTTGAGGGGTTCTTGGTTGAAGACGTCCAGGCCAAACGTCCCATGACCCTTTTGCTTCAAATGCAAGAGCAGGTCGTCTTCTTTGAGGATTCC
>CAUJGS010000098.1 GCA_963170185.1 Bdellovibrionota bacterium | reverse complement strand
GCGATCCAGCCGCCCGCGTAAAGTGCTGTCGCAACGGTAACCGCCGTGAAGAGCGAAACCGTGGGATGAAAAAGCGCATAGAGAGAAACGGTTCTCAAGTTCGCGTCGCGATACACGCGCGAGAGCGCTTCGAAGCGGTTTCTTTGCAAGAGCACGCGATTGAAAAGCTGAAGCACGCGGACGCCGGAGACCGTTTCGGCGACGAAGGCGTTGATGGCGGAGACATGTTTTTTCGCCTCACGGTTGGCCACCAGAATTTTGTCAGAAAGCAAAAATGCGATCCACACCATTGGCGGCGCCACAAGCAGTGTCACCAAGGTCATCTTCCACGAGATCAGAGACATCGCGATCGTGATCGTGATCAGCGCGACACAACTAGAGAAAACACTTAGCAGGCCTTGGTGAAAAAGCTCGGTTAGACTTACGGTGTCGGAGGTCAGGCGGGTGACGATGCGGCCGCTTGCCACGCGGTCGAAGTAAGCCACCGGCAGGTTTTGCACGTGTGCGACTAGGTGGTCGCGAAGTCGGAAAAGCACGCGGTTTCCAACCCTGGCAAACCACGTCGCGATTCCCACTTGCAGGCTCATCTGTAAAACCTCGAGCACGAAGTAAAGAGCGGCAAGCTTCAGAAGAATTTCGATGTTCTTTCCGATCACTCCGAGATCAATGGCTTTGCCGAGCACCGAGACAACGGCTCGGCCAATGATAGCGTGAATCAGAACGAGCCCGACCACGCTAAGTGTAGGCATCCAGTCGCCGCGGAAATAGGGCATGAGCTCGCGCAAGAGTCCGAAGATGCCAAGGCCGCCAGAGAGCTGATCGTGACTGTCGGAGTCTTGCTCGATACGGCTCATGTCGAAGCTCCTTCGGTGTTCCGCGGATCAGTCGATTCGCTTTGCAAAGCGCAGAGGTTTTTATAGGTTTCGCTATTTTTTAGAGCGTCGTCGTGACGGCCGAGAAACTCGATCTCGCCATTGTTCAAAACCATGATGAGGTCACAGTCGCGAACGGCAGGCACGCGGTGCGAGATCACGATCATCGTCACGGGCGACTTGGTGTCGTCGGTTTTGAGATAATCCAAGAGTTCACGTTCGGTTTTGGTGTCGACCGCCGACAGGCTGTCGTCCAAAATCACAAGTTGCGCGCGTGTTGCCGGATGCCCTTCGGCGATCTGTGCAAGGCTTCTAGCCATTGTCATGCGCTGCCGTTGGCCTCCCGAGAGATTGACTCCCTTTTCTCCAAGCCAAGCTCGAAACGCCAATGGCAAACGTTCGACCTCTTGTCGAATGCGAACCGCATCGGCCACCGCTAGCGCGTCGTCGTGAGGCAGGTCGGCTTCGCGGTGATCGCGGCCGAAGAGCAGATTGTTTTCGATCGTCTGTGAAAACAAAAATGCTTCTTGCGGTGTTACCGCAAGCAGCATGCGCCAGGCCTGCACGTCGAGATCGCGAATGTCGGTCGCGGTCGGGCCATTGACGAAAACGGTACCTCTCGGGACTTCGCGAATGCGGGTTAAAAGATGTACGAGTGTCGACTTTCCGCTTCCAACCGGGCCGATGATGCCGAGGCGCTGTCCGGCCTTCAAAGTGAAATTCAGACCGGAAAGTGCAGGAAGCTGTGAGTCGGGATAGGTGTAGGACAGATTTTTGACTTCAATCGAGTCGATCTTGGAAATCGTGCGTGAGCCCTCGCCTTGAACTTCCGGATTGGTCTGAAAGACGTTTGCCATACGGTCGTAGCTAGAGCGAGCTTGGCTCAGCATTGAAAAGCCGGAGCCGAGCGCCGCCATCGGCCAGATCATGCGCTTGATGTACTCGTGAAACGCCACGAAGGTTCCTAAGGTCACGGCGCCACTTAGAACATCTTTCGAGCCCCAGGCGAGAAGAATCACGCTGCCGGCGGCAACGCCGATTTGCAAAGCCGGCTCAAAAAACGCGTCGTAACGGGCAAGCAGGTTGCTGGAGTCGGCGTAGACTTGCGAAAACTCGCGGTGTCTTTGCTGGCGGTTTTCTTCTTGGGAAAAACCTTTTACCACTCGGATCCCGGTGACAAGTTCTTGCGTGTAGCCGCTTAACGCCGCCAAGTCGTTTTGATTTTTTCGACTGACGCGTCCGATACGATCTTCCATGAAGCGAATGACGAACGGAATCAGCGGAATCAGCACAAGCGATTTCCAAGTCCACTCCCATGATATCGAAATCATGAAGGGGACGATGAACGCGATCAGAAGAATGCCGTCCATCAAAATCAAAAGCCCCGGGCCAACCCCCATGCGAAACGTGTTCACATCGTTGATCATGAGGCTCATCAACTCGCCGGTCGGGTTTTTCTCGAAGAAGCGGGGACCGAGCGAGGTGTATTTCTGAAACAGCCTATTGCGAAGATCCTCGGCGACCGAGTGATGGAAACGGCCAAAGTGCACGCGCCATTGATGGCGAAAACTCACCGCTCCCGCCATGAAGAGCAGATAAAGGCCCACGGCGCGCGTGAGTGCCGTCATATCTCGGTTGGCGATGGCGTCGATGGCTTTCATCAGGGCAAACGGCGTGAGGACGTCAAAGAGATTCGTGAACGCCAGTGTCAGCGTCCCGAGGCTAAACGGTTTCCAAAATTTTCGTACGTAGGAGGCGACCGGTTTGAGGTCGTCGATGGGCTTCATGGTAACTCGTGCTCCGTCGGGAAAGATTTGCCTAAACGGCCGCGTTTGTCGACCTCTGCGCTCTCATGTCGTTTTCATTGTCCACCTAGTAGAGGGGCTTGGGGTCCAAGAGATTGACCCGGAGCGACATAGTGCGTATTGGATGCCCATGGTTTCTTTGGCGGCAGACGGGGCTTTGAAAGTTTGGATCGACCGCTTTCTAACGCCGCTCGATGACCCGGGCTCGCGCCTATTCTATTTGAATATCGTAGCGGCGGCTGTGTTGGCGGTGGTTTACCTGATCTGGGTGGTTTGGACTCAGGCGGCCACGTCTTCGGGGCGACCTCGCGACGTGCGTGGGGACCGGGCGATCAGCTTTGGCCGAAGGCTGAAAAATGCTCTGGGGCTTCGTCGCAAATACTGGTGGAACCGATCGACCAAGGCTGACTACGCACTTTACTTTTTGAACTCTGTACTGAAGGTCCTCATCTTTATCCCGTTCTTGGACTTCGGCTTTCGCATTTCACAGTGGACGGTGAACGGGCTTCTGGCCGTCGGCGGTGACTTTGTCGATCTCAAGCCGACGTTTTGGTGGCTCCTTGCATTCACCTTCGGGAGTTTTGTCTTCGATGATTTCCTTCGTTTTTTTCACCACTGGCTGATGCACAAGGTGCCCTGGCTTTGGCCGTTTCACGTGGCCCATCATTCGGCGCGTGTGTTGACACCGATGACGCTGTATCGCACACACCCGCTGGAGGCCGCCATGGCGGCCGTTCGCAACAGTATCAGCCTCGGGGTGGCGACCGGAGTGTTTTTATTCCTCTTTCGCGGTCACTTTCATGTTCTGACGTTCTTTGGAGTCAATGCCTTTGGTCAGATGTTTAACTTCCTTGGAGCGAACCTCAGGCATTCGCAACTACCGTTGAGGTTTGGCTGGCTCGAGCACCTGCTGATCAGTCCCGCTCAGCACCAGATTCATCATTCCAGCGCCGAACGTGATTTTGATCGAAACTTCGGTGTTTCACTCGCGATCTGGGATCGGGCGTTTGGCTGCCTTGTGCTCTCGCGCGAGCGTTTGGACGCATTACGAGACGGCCAAATCCGCTTTGGCGTGGCGGGGGCCTCGGCCTTCGATATGAGGCGTATTCTGCTGCAACCTTTTGCGCCTTCTCATTTAGCTTCTCATTTAGGTTTCAATGCGGTTTCAGGTGTCTTGCAAGAGGGTAAAGCTGTGGACGTGGAGGCTGACTCGAAGGAAACAGTCGAGCGTTCTACCGATCAAAATGAAATCAAAGGGAGTTCCATCGTGAAATCAAAAGTCGCTGTTTTGTCTATGTTGGCTGTGGGGCTGTTCGCACACGCCGCTCATGCTGACCTCACGATCTACACAGATCGTCCAACTGCACGCGTTCAAACTGTTGCTGACGAGTACACACAGCTGACGGGTGAGAAAGTCACGATCGTCGAAATGGGCTATGGCGACATCGTGAAGCGCTTAAACAACGAAGGCGCGGCTTCGCCTGCGGATGTTCTTTTCGTAAAAGACCTCGTTTATCTTGCGGAACTTGCAAACGACGGCCGTTTGCAGCCGATGGTCTCGACGGTCGTTGATACCGAGATCGCGCCTCAGATGAAAGACCCAAAAAACCTTTGGACGGCGATCACGATTCGCGGTCGCACCTTGGTCTACGACCCAAGCCGTGTCGATGCCAAAGAACTCAAAGGTTACGAAGACCTTGCAGACGTGAAGTGGGCTGGACGCCTTTGCGTTCGCACGTCGAAGTCGGCTTATAACGAAGCGCTTGTCGCTGGCTTGATCGAAGTTCACGGCTTTGCAAAAGCAAAAGACATCGTCGATGGCTGGGTGCAAAACCTCGCGGCTGATCCGATGCCAAACGACAACGCGGTTCTGGAAGCTGTCGCTAACGGAACATGTGATGTCGGTATCACAAACACCTACTACCTCGGTGCTGCGATCGCTAAAAACCCGGCGTTCCCAGTTCGCGCGCACTTTGCCGACCAAAATTCGACAGGCATGTTCGGCAACGGAACAGGCGCTGGCGTCGCGGTGAATTCGAAACAATCGGCTGCCGCAACGAAGTTCATCGAGCTTCTCTTGAGCGAGAAACACCAGCTTGCGATGTCGGCTTCGCACTTCGATTACCCAGCGAAAATGGGTCTCGTGCCAACGACGCTCGTGAAGGAATGGGGAACACCCAAGTACAACGACGCGAATTGGACAAAAGTAGGAAGCCGCGCAGCCGAAGCTCGCACGCTCTTCTCGGAAGTTGATTACAAGTAAGGTTTGAGAACATGGGCGAAAAGAAGCTGAACGACAATCACTTGCAAACGTTCAAGGGCCTCGCGGTTGGCGCGAGGCTTCGCCCTTTTCTTGCTTCGATTGTTCTTCATGCCGGCTTGTTGATGGCGTTGTTCGCAGGAGGCCCCTTGTTTGGGCCCGCTTGGGAGCAGCTTGATGTCGCAAGCGGATCCTTGGAAGTCATGTTGCTGTCTTCGCCGTCTCAGGTGTCATCTGTTCGCGATGTGGTTCGTCCCGCGCGCGAGGTGAAACCTGTTTCGACGAAACCGACCGTTGCGGCTTTGGCGGATGATGTCGCGATTGGCGAAAAAGTGCCAGACTCGGAACTCGTACCGTCGCAAGCGGTGGCCTCAGTTTCAACATCGACGGCGGCTGGTATCGCCGGTGCCGTCGCGGGGGCTTCGGGAGTGAATTCTCCAGAGGCGCTTTACTTGGCTGAGATCCGAACTCTCTTGGATTCAAAAAAAGAATACCCCATTGCGGCAAGAAGGATGGGGCACCGTGGGCGAGTCGTCGTGCGTTTTGTTCTTGAGCGCGATGGTCGCGTGCAGAAAGCCGAGAACGTTCAAGGCAGCAGTAGTGAGATTCTCAACCGCGCGGCTCGAGGCTTGATCGAGGGTTTGCGTTCGGTGAAGCCGTTTCCCAAGGAAGTGGCCTTAAGTGAGTGGGCCGTTGTCGTGCCCATTGAATACCAGATGTGATCGTACGAGATCGTAGGAGTCATCTAATGAAGAAGAGTGTAACGCAGAATATGACGGCTAGCTTGACGAAGGCGACAATGCGGACTTCGCTGTTTTTGGGTGCGTGCACTCTCTCGGTTTCCTTGATTGGCTGTAGCGATTTCTTCAACTCACCTAAGAATACCGTTACAAACGAACGCAGTGCTGGCGAAGTGCAAGGTCCAAAGCGTCCCGATGTGAACCCGCTTCCTCCGGGATTCGAAGACCCGAACGCCGGCAAGTTCTCGGAAGAGAAGATGATGGTGAACATCGGTTTGAACGTGATCGCTTCTGCGGCTCAGGACGTGGCGCTCGAAACTTCGGTTCTTGAAAAGCGCTTAGTGAAGGCCTGTGGCCAAGCACAGCAGGCAGAAGACCTCGACATGGCCGATTGGGAAGAGGCGCGTATGCAGTGGAAACGCGCCATGCTTGCTTATCACCGCGCCGACACGTTTCCGGTTGGACCCTTGTGGGCGGACGACAAGAAACTCTCGAGCCGTATTTACGCTTGGCCACTTTTTAACCCCTGCGGGATTGACGCGGAAACCGTGAAAACAAAAGAGGGAATTGGAACGGCTGTGACGGACCTTCCGACTCCCGTGCGCGGTTTGGGTGCGATGGAGTACCTTCTTTTCGAAGAGGGCATGAAGACACGTTGTAATGCTCGTGCCTATCCGCAAGTCATCAAGTGGACGTCACTTTCGGTTGAAGAAAGGCGTCTAGACCGTTGCCGAGTCGCTTTGAAGCTTTCGAGTGACGTTCGTGCGCTTGCGCAGGAGTTTGCTGACGAGTGGAATCCATCGGGCCGCAACTACACACGTCGTTTCATCGACAAATCGGATGCGTCGATGCCGACGGTGATGAGTGCAACAAACGCTCTGACAGACTCGCTCTTCCAGATCGAGTCGTTGAAAGACCAGCGCCTGGCTCGTCCGCTTGGCCTAATGAAAGAGTGCGCATCGGAGACGGGCATTTGCCCGCAGGACGCGGAACACCAGTACGCGGGGTTTGCGCTTGAGTCGGCGACGGCTCGTCTGGCGGCTTTCCAAGACGTGTACTTGGGGCGTTTCTCAGATTCTGCCAGTGGAAAATCGGTCAACGGCTTTGGCTTCGACGATTTCCTTGTAGCTCGTGGCCATGGTGAAATCGCGACTAGTCTTGGAGAAGCGATCGACAAAGCACGCCGCGGCTTCTCGGCGGTTCGCACGACGAATCTTGTTGAGGCCATTGGCAGCATGTCGAAAGACGAGTGTGTGGCCTCAACTTCGACAGATCGCAAAGTTGAAATCTGCGCGCTCTATCAGGACGTTCGCGTGATCACGACCTCGCTGAAGACTGAGTTCCTTGCGGTTCTCGCGCTTCGAGCGCCACCCACTTACCAAGGTGATAACGACTAATGCTTCTTGTTCCGACATCCTATGCTCGTGCCGGCCGCGCTTTTGTCGCGGCCTTGTTTTGTTTCACACTTTCAGCGGAAGCAGTCGCCGATGAAGCGGTGGCCGCCACGCTAGCGTCTCAGCCTGAGTCTCAGTCAGAGTCTGAGGCGACGGATTCGGCCGAAGCTGCCGACTCAGCCGATGCCACACAAGCTCGCGCGGAGTCACGACTCGAAACGATTCACGTTCTCGGTGCTTCGCGCTTTGATCTGACACAGCCGACGGCTCCTACTCGCGTCTCAAAAAAGAAACTCGAAGCCATGCAGACCACGAATGTAGCGGAAGCATTGAGATCCGCACCGGGGGTCTATGTTCGTGAGGAAGACGGTCAGGGGCTTCGACCCAATATCGGTCTTCGTGGCACGAACCCCGATCGTTCGAAGAAGATCGTGATTCTGCAGGATGGAATCCTAGCGAGCCCGGCTCCTTATTCCGCGCCTGCGGCTTATTACACGCCATCGATGTTGCACACCTCGTCTTTGGATGTGATGAGCGGTTTCACGGCCGTGCACTATGGGCCGAACTCCATCGGCGGCGCTGTGAATTATTTCACCCCGGAGCTTCCTTCTCTGGGGACCGGTTACGGGCTTCAGCACAAACTGGATCTCGGTTATGGTTCGTTCGGAACCGCGCGTGCCGTTGTTTCGACTCGCGGAGCGCTTGAGGACACCAAGCTTTCTTATCATCTTCAAGTCGCACGCGTTTCGACGGATGGATTCAAGAAACTCGACGGCGGCGGGCCGACAGGATTCGGTCAAAATGACGTCCTTGCGAAGTTTCGCCTAGGTTCGAAGTGGCAGATCGGTTTTGGCTACGCCGACGAGCTTTCGCATGAAACCTATCTAGGACTTTCGCAGGAGGACTTTGATCAAAGTCCCTACCGTCGCTACCGCTCTTCAGCCAGAGACGAAATGCAGTGGTCGCACTGGCGCGCGCAGATCGATTACGAAGACTCGTTCGCCAACGGTGACACATGGGTCGTGACGGCGTACCATCGTCGGTTCCATCGCGACTGGTATCGTCTTGATCGATTTCGTGGTGGCGGCTCGCCATCGATTCGCGATGCGCTCAACAATCCCGGTGGCAACTCTTTGTTTTACGAGATCTTACGAGGTGCCGACACTTCGACCGTCGGAAGCAACGGCGAACTCGTCGTGTTCAGCAATGATCGCAAGTATGTCTCCGAAGGTTTGCAATTAAAGTGGGTAGGCGAGGGAACCCTAGCTGGCGAGAGCAACAGGCATTCGTATCAGCGCATTTTACGTCTCCACCATGACCGCATCGATCGCGATCACACCTACGACTACTACGAGATGCTCGGCGGCGACATGGTTCGCACGGCGACGCCGACGCAAACGGATCGGCAAAACAGCGAAGAAGCGGTGTCTTGGCTCTTAAGCTCGCAAGATGATTTTTCCCTAGGTAATTGGGTCATCACGGCGGTTGGCCGTCTTGAAGCGGTAAACTTCGAACAGAAAGACAAAATCACCGGGCAAGAGAAGGCGCGTTCTGACCTCGTCTTCGTCCCTGGCATCGGAGCACTTCGGAAAATTGGCCAGAGCTTTTCAAGCCGTGTAAGTGTGAACCGCGCGGTGACGGTTGCAGGGCTTGACGCTGGTGGCGCAGAACGCCGCGAAGAGGCGATCAACTACGAACTTGGTTTCAAATATTTCGGCGGCGATCAGGATCTGCAAGCGGATCTCACGTTCTTCTACAACGACTATCAAAACCTGACGGGCACGTGCACGGCCTCTTCTGGTTGCGCGACCACGGCACTTGATACGCAGCTAAACGGCGGCAAAGCACGTGTCGCCGGTGCTGAGCTTCGTGTGGCAGAAGGCTGGATGCTGGGTTCGGTGTGGGTGCCGCTTGAGTTCAACCTAACTTTGATTTCGGCGGCGTTCGAAAACGACTTCACGCCGACGACTCCAGGTGATTGGGGCGCTGGCCCGGTGAAGGTCGGTGATCCGCTTCCTTACGTCCCAGAGGCGCAGTACCGCGTGACGGTGGGTGCTGAGTGGCGAAAGCTCTCGCAAGAATTCACGGTCACGTATCAGTCGCGTACTTACGATCAGAGTGCGCAGGCGGGACGCCTTGAGATTCCGGCGTTTGGAGTATTCGATTACTCGGTTGCGTATCGCTTTGGCTCGAAGCCGACAGATGACGGGGCAATTGGCCAACACCAAGTGCGGCTCAAGCTTGATAACCTCGCAGGGCGCGAATACGCCGTTGCGGCACGCCCATTCGGCCTTCGCCCCGGCAAGCCCTTCTCCGCCATGCTCGGGTACCGCCTTGTTTTTTGATTTGCACCGCGGCAAATCCGAGGGACGTCGTCGGAAGTTCTAAGGCAGCGCCACTTTAAGTGGCTTCTTGGTCGTGCCGATTGCAGCACGACCAAGGCATGCGAAGAACAACCGAAGTCATTCCCAACTTACCATTTCATCTCTGTGCGAGAACCAACGAGCGGACGGACTTCGGACCACCGCTGCACGTGGTGTGGTCTCATATGGAGAACTATCTCCACTTCATTCATCACGCCTACGACATTCGGATTCACTCATTTGTCTTGATGCCGAACCATTTTCATTTGATTGCTAGATTCCCGGCGGGGAACTTGGGGTCGGCTATGAACTACTTTATGAGGGAGACGAGCAAGGCGATCGCGCGTGATAGTGGGCGCGAAAATCACATATGGGGTACTCGGGTTTTTCGATCCTTGATTCGATCGCCGCATTATTTTTCTCATGCATATAAATACGTGTATCGGAATCCGGTGGAGGCGGGACTCTCGAGAAGAGTAGAGGAGTACTTTTTCTCGACATTGCCGTCGCTCATCGGAATTAAGCATGGACTGATTCCGCTCGAAGAGGACGAGTTTCTGTTCGATGATGTCGCCGCACAATTGGAGTGGCTGAATCACTCTCCGGCTGAGGATGATCGGTTGGCGGTGAAAGCGGCGCTTCGGCGAAACGAGTTTTCGATTCCACGTACGAAGGGGGCACAGAGAGCGCACCCATTGGAAATCGCGAGATATTAGACGGAGTCGATGCTGGCCTTGTTCAGAAACAAAAACACCGCGTCGTCGCCGACGCGGTGCAAATCAAAAAACAAGGCGGTACCTTACAGTTTTTCGACTGAGAGTTTGCCGTTTGTGGTGGCTTTGGAAGAGAGGTTGTTGATCGGCTTTGTGGCCTTCATGATCGCCGCTTTCATCTCTTCGACGGTCGCGTTTGGATTGTCCGAGAGGTACAGCGCAGCGGCGCCCGAAACGTGCGGAGCGGCCATCGATGTTCCATCCCAAGTGACGGTGAGACCGAATTGCGGGAAGTCGATCACTTTGTCGCTGTAGCTATTGCCGACAGTTGTCGAGTAAACCGCGACACCTGGTGCTCCCATATCGACAGTCGTCGCGCCCCAGTTTGAGAACGTGCCGAGTGTGTCGGTTTTGTCGAGAGCGGCGACCGACACGATGTTGTCGTGTGGATAGCTAGCGGGATAAGCCGGAACTTTGCTTGTGTCGTTGTCGTAGCCACGACCTTGAGCATCGCCGTTTCCTGCGGCTGCGACGAAGAGCTGGCCGGCGAGGCGAGCTTCTTCGATGATGTCACGAAGCGCTTGGTTGCCGACGGCGTCCTCTGGGTCTTCGCCTGATGAGCCCCAAGAGTTCGACGAGACTCGTGCGCCCATTTTGATCGAGTAAGCGATGGCTTTAAGCGCAGCGTCCGTCGAGCCTTGGCCTTTTTCGCTTAGGAAACGAAGAGCCATAATTTTGGCCTTCGGAGCAACACCGTGAATGCCTTTGCCGTTCTCGCCACGAGCCGCGACGTTTCCAGCGCAGTGAGTGCCGTGTCCTGGATTGCCACCGCCGAACAGGAGGTCAAGCGGATCGACCGAGAGGTCGTAAGGCTTGTTGTCGTCGGTGACGAAGTCCCAACCAACAACGTCGTCAACGTAGCCGTTGCCGTCGTCGTCGATGCCGTTTGTCGCTTTGTCGCGACCTTGAGCATCGAGTCCTGTTTCGCCAGGGTTTCTCCACATATTGTCGACGAGGTCTTCGTGTGTGTAGTCGACACCCGAGTCGAGAACCGCAACGACGACGCCTTCGCCTTTGTTGCCTTTCCACGCGTTCACAACGCCGTTGTCGATCATGCCCCACTGGTTGTTTGCAAGGCTGTCGGCTCCGGTGCCGGGAGTTGTCGCTTCAGGAATCGCCGGATTGTCGGGTTTCGCCGAAATACCAGGGAAGCCGTTCAAAACTTGGTCGACCGTGCGGCCGTCGGCTGTCTTGACTCCGGCTTTGCGGAACGCGTTTGCCAGAGCTTCGCGTTTGCTAGCGTCTTGAATGCGATAATCGTTCAAGAGTCGGATTTCGTAGTTGGGTTGAACAAGGCGCACGCCCGGGATCGCTTGCAGTGCTTTCATCGAGAGTCGAATCGACTTCGTCGGTGCTTTTACGGAGACCCAGCGCGAATCGTCGTGCAGGCGATCGGTGATCGTTTCGGCCTGGCCACCGACTTGTGCGGAGAGACCTTTTAGGGTCTTCGTCACGGAAGCCGATTTTCCTGAGTCGACTTTGATCAAGAAGTCGACGGCGTGACCGGAGCTTTTGTTGCTTGCCTTTTCAGCATTAGGAGCAGCAACTGCTTCGATCGCCAGGGTTAGAGTGAAAATTCCGGCAAGGCCGGCGACTACAGAGAGCGCCATTATTTTGCCAAAACGATTGGCAGCGGCGCGCGTGCGATTGGACATGTCCCCTCCCTAGAGTGACTCGAAAACGAGCAGATTCCCTCCGAATCTGCCGGTCTTCAGTTCGAGCCCTAGCTATCCTTAGCTTGGGCTCGTCAGATGCCTCCATGCTTCTGATTTGGTCTATATGAGTAAAGTCTAGGCACCGGACTTTTGGCTCGTCCAACGTTTTTCTTCGGTGATGGCGTTGGGCGCTATGCGTCGCAAGCCGGGCCGGGCACGAGAGTGATTCCGTTCAGAGCTTTGCTTAAGAGAAAACTCGATGTTACTACTCCTACGACAAGTGCTTAAAACTTCTGGCGGTTCATGAAATTCGGGAAGGTCTCGGACGCGGATCACTCAGGTGAAAAATCTGATTGAAAACCAAATGGAACGAGTCAAAAACCTGAATGAAAGTGAATCGAGAATGATCGAGCGAAGAGCGAAGTAAGTTAGCGAGCGACGAAGCTCGGAGGAACCATCATGGGTGAAACTCAAAACAATCAATCGACGGAACTTCTTCATCCACCGGGAGCGCAGCAGCTGATCTCAAGCCTCAACGACCGCGCGCTTGAAGAGATGTCGAAGTCATTCGCGTTTGCGACTCGACTGGATGATCTTGTTGCGTGGGGAGCGAAGAACGCGTTGTGGCCTTTGCCATACGGAACAGCTTGTTGCGGAATCGAACTCATGTCGGTCATGGGACCGAAGTACGATCTTGCGCGCTTTGGTGCCGAGGTCGTTCGCTTCTCGCCACGCCAAGCGGATTTGCTTTTGGTTGCAGGGACGATCACGGAAAAAATGGTTCCGGTTCTTGTTCACATCTACGAGCAGATGCTGGATCCCAAGTACGTCATCTCGATGGGGGCATGCGCTTCAAGTGGCGGTTTCTACCGCTCGTATCACGTTCTTCAAGGCATTGATAAAGTGATTCCGGTTGATGTGTTTGTACCGGGCTGCCCGCCCACGCCAGAGGCGGTTTTAGACGGTGTCATGACTCTTCAGCGCATGATTGCCGAGCACACGCCACGTCCATGGCGCGACAACTGGAAACGGCCTTCGTTCTTGAAGCCGATCGAATAACGAAAAATAAGCTCATCCGGAAATCTGGAGACGAAATGGAAACGACAACAACGAATGATCAGACTCGGGACTACGCCCGCGAGCTAGGAATAGCGGCGGCCGGCCACCAGTTTCTCACGACGCCAGTGGGAGATGATGTTCTCGAGATCAACAAAGACTCGGTCACCGAGGTCTTTCGCCGCTTCAAAGATTCCGGCAAATTCGACATGCTCATCGACGTCACGTGCGTCGATCACTCGAAACTGACTCCTGGCCGCAAGAAGCGCTTTGATGTGGTATATCACCTGTTCTCGACAAAATCGTTTTCACGTTTGCGTGTGAAAGCGCAGGTCGGTGAGGAAGAGACGATCGCGTCGATCACGCCCATCTATCGCGGAGCGAACTGGTTTGAGCGCGAAGCGTTTGACATGTTTGGTGTTCGCTTTGACGGCCATCCGAATCTCACGCGCATTCTCACGCACCACGAATTCGTGGGGCATCCGCTACGGAAAGACTACGACGCCGATCAACAGCAGCACTGTTCGTCGGCACTGCCGGTTCACTTTCAGCCGGACCCGAACTTCAAGTCGGAAGGCCGTCAGCTGGTTCCGCTGAACATCGGACCATCGCATCCGGCAACCCACGGCACTCTTCGCATCATGGCGGAGATCGACGGTGAAACGATCGCGCGCGCGAACGTCGAGATCGGCTTTTTGCACCGCTGTTTCGAAAAAATGGCGGAAACACATCCGTACAACCAGGTGATTCCTTACACCGATCGCCTCAACTACTGCTCGGCACCTATGAACAACATCGGCTACTGCAAAGCCGTTGAACGCCTCTTGGGTGTTGAGATTCCGCAAAAAGCACAAGCTATGCGCGTGATCTTGGCCGAGCTTTCTCGCGTCATCGATCACTTCATCTGCTTAGGTGCGATGGCGGTCGATCTTGGAGCTTTGACGGGCTTCTTCCATCTCTTCACGTATCGTGAATTGGTTTACACGCTGTTTGAAAAACTTTGCGGTGCTCGCCTTACGGTTTCGATGACTCGAATCGGCGGTATGGCGCAAGACGCCCCAGAGGGTTGGTTTGATGACGTTCTTGATGCTGTTAAAAAGCTCAATGCGGCCGTCGACGAACTTGACCGCCTTTTGACCGGCAACAAGATCTGGCAACAGCGCACGCAGAATATCGGTGCGATCTCGGCCGAAGATGCGATCTCGTGGGGCTACACAGGGCCTTGCTTGCGCGCGGCGGGTGTCGGCATCGATCTTCGCAAAACGCAGCCGTACTACATGTACGATCAACTCGATTTCAAAATTCCGGTTGGCACGACGGGCGACGTCTTCGATCGTTACCTCGTGCGCGTCGCGGAAATGAAAGAGTCGCTTAAGATCGTTGAGCAGGTTTGCAAAAACGTTCCCGCTGGCGACTACACGATTCGCGACAAATCGATCGTGCTTCCCGAGAAATCGGAAGTTTACGGAAACATCGAAGGCCTCATGAACCACTTCATGCTTGTGATCAAAGGTCTTCGTCCGCCCGTGGGCGATCTCTATGACGCTACTGAAGCGGCAAACGGAGAACTTGGTTTCTACTTGGTCAGCGATGGCAGTGGGCGTCCGTACCGTTTAAAGGTTCGTCCGCCGTGCTTTGCGATTTACCAATCTTTCCCGGACTCGGTAACGGGCGGACTCTTGTCTGACGTGATTCCGATCATGGGATCGATGAACCTCATTGCCGGCGAGCTCGATCGTTAAGAGGAAGATATGTTTAAGCTCTCAGAAGATGGTTTGAAATTCGTAAAATCAGAACTCACTCGCTACGAGACGAAGCAGTCGGCGATCATTCGCTGTCTGTATCGCGCTCAAGACGAAAACGGTGGCTGGGTGAGCCCTGAAGTCATCGCGCACCTTTCGGACGTCATGGAAATTCCTTCGGCACAGATCGAGGAAGTAGCCACGTTCTACACGATGTTCAACAAAACTCCGGTTGGTAAGAACCACATCCAGGTCTGCGTGACGCTGACTTGCGGAATGCTTGGTGGCCGCGAGCTTTGCGACAAGATGATGAAAGAGGCCGGCTGTAAAAAAGAAGGCGAAGTTTCGCCAGACGGACTCTTCACCTTCTCGAAGGTAGAATGCCTGGGAAGCTGTGACACGGCTCCGATGCTTCAGGTGAACCGCGATCCATATATTGAAAATCTGACGAACGAAAAAGGAATCGAACTGGTGAAGAACCTTCGAGCGAAAGGGCGAGGTCACTGATGGCTGAGACGAAGTACCTCTCGGAACATTATCATCTCCCAGAGTTTAAAACTCTTGAGGGTTACAAGCAGCACGGCGGCTATCAACAGTTGGCAAAAGCCCTGAAGATGGAGCCCCAAGCGATCATCGACGAAGTGAAGGCTTCGGGCCTTCGCGGTCGCGGTGGTGCGGGATTTGCGACCGGCGTTAAGTGGGGCTTTTTGCCAAATAACGGCGAACCTCGTTATCTGCTTTGCAATGCCGACGAATCGGAGCCTGGCACATTCAAAGATCGCGTGATGATGGAAAAAGCGCCTCATCAATTGATCGAAGGGATGTTGATCTCGGCGTTCGCGATCAAAGCTAAGAAAGCTTACATTTATATTCGCGGCGAATACATGGGACCAGCGGCGATCCTTGAAAAAGCGATCGCAGAAGCAAAGGCGGCGGGCCTCATCGGAAAAAACATTCTCGGTAGCGGCTTTGATTGCGATCTTGATCTCTACATCGGAGCAGGCGCTTACATCTGCGGCGAAGAGACGGG
>CAUJGS010000097.1 GCA_963170185.1 Bdellovibrionota bacterium | reverse complement strand
AATGCCGCCTTGGCTACCACCAACGCATCGGCCGTTTGAATCTTCTCAACGCGTGTGGCGATGTTGCCGCGAACAGGAACAAACTCCACAATGGGACGACTATCCAAATTCGAAATTTGCGACCATGGAAGCAGCCACTCGAAAAGAGGCTTTAGGCAGTACCCGCGACGAGGCGACGACGTGAGCACACGAAAAGTTTTTAGCCCTTCGCCCCGCCGAAATGCGTCCTGGTGCTCACGCCACGCTTCACGACGCACAAGCAGAAGATCGCGCGCGTCGGCTCGCTCCAGCGTGGCGGCGATCAAAGTCCCTTCGCGCTCTTGAATCGGAAGATCTTTCCACGAGTGAACGACGAGGTCGACGGCTCCCGTTTGCAGATCGTGAACGAAGTCTTCTGTGAAAACACCTTTTTCCGGCATCTTCCAAAGTGGGTCATCAGCGCGCTGATCTCCCAATGACGAACGAAAGCTGTATTGAACTTGCAATGCGATCTTACGGTCCGAAGCGGTTTTTAAAAGACGCTTCCCAACCTCATACGCCTGTAGGCGTGCAAGGTCGGATTGCCTTGCGGCTATGCGAATTAGTCTCATACATCGTCCCATCCAAATGGACGGTGATACGCCATTGCGGCACGAGAGCGAATCAGTTTCTGGACTTCAACCAAGGCTTCTTCGCGGCGAAGCTTCGCGCGGGCCGCCGAGAGTTCGATTTGACCAAATACTTGATCGAGGCTGCGAATGTCTCCGCCTGGAACAACTAACTCAAGAGGGATAAAATCCGTGCGACCTTCTGCGCGCAGATCGAGAACTTTCGTAAACTGTGGGCTACCGAGCGAACGCCACCAACCTAGGATTTCGGAAGTCGTCATCGGTGCTGCCACGACAAGAACGCGAGCTTCTGTCGGCTCGACGGAGACTGTTGCTACAACGGAGGCTCCTAATGCAACAGCGGTCCCCACAGCAACAGACGATTCGTTACGAATCGGTCGCATGCGAACTCGGGATTGCGGAGTCAGTGCTGGCGCCAAGCGCTCGCGTGCTCGCACGAGGTCACGACAGTGAATCGTGACTTGGAACTTCGCTGCGATAAAAGGAATGATATCGAGGGCCAAGCGGCCAGAGCCGAGAACCTCGACTTCGCTACCCGCCAAGGCCTTCAGCTCGCGGCGAACAACGCTGCCGTAACTCTGGCTGCCAAGATCCAAGAGATGACGCGAGCGAACGGCCTTCGCGTCCTCCATCAAAGCCGAAGCCCAGTTGCGCCAAACCTGATCAAACGCGGAGAACATCGCGGCGTCGCGGTTTCGCTCAAGCCATCCTTGCTGAAAGTTCGAGTGCGCTTCTTTGAACTGCCCAAGAACTTCCGTCTCGCCAACAACCGGCGAATGCAGCCCACAGATGAGTTCTAAAAGACGACCGTAAGCGACCCCGCCTTCAAGGATTTCGACTTTCGAAAGATCGGCATCTGTCAGCTTAAGCGTCGAAAGCTCGCGACGAAACTCTTGCACCTGTTCCGAGGGAGCGACCACGACGTGACGAAGACATGTTTGCCAACGAAAATGCGGAGCCGAACACAGCAGCTCAGAGAAGCGATTTTGGATGCGCGCAAGCCCACTCTCCGACACGCCAGCGGCCGAGATATGAATCATTTGAATGTCGATGGCATCGAAGATGCACCCAAACATGGCTTTTCCCCTATGAGACAACATAGCGGAATTCGCTACAGCGTTTGTCACGGAAGTGTCACCGCTTGAGCTGGTTTTTCGTGACAAATCCAGGACGGAATGTCGAAATTTTAAACAATGATTCTGCCCCTCTTGTTCCCGAAGGAGATGCCGATGGCGACCGGAATAAAAAACCTGCTGTTTCCCCTAGCTACGGCCCTCATCGTCGCCATGACCTCCGCCGCCTGCCAACCGGCCGATCTGCCAAAAACTGGGGCAATCGAGCCTATCGACACACCTCAAATGAAGCCTTCTCGGGCTGGGACCGTGCAAGTCGCAGCCGTCGCGCTTCGCGAATTAAGCCGCCTTGACCGCTCGTTGAGACCATTTCTCAATATCAACCAGGTGACCGATCCAACCGATCCATTCGCAGCATGTCGCAAGGCTGGCAATATCCGTGACGGTCAGAGCAATGTCGACTGGCGCTGCGAAGTCGACTTGGTGGGTTTGCGCAAGCTCGCCATTCGAGGTGTCGAAACTTCGCAGTTTGAGAAAGCCTCCAACCTTCTTCGAGCCGAGGGGCGTTTTGAAACTCGCTACCTCGACGATCTCGAAACCTCTGGCAAGCCCTACACGGTGCAAACAAGGCGGCTCGTGAACCTGCAGTTCGAAAACGGTTCCACACGCGAAGCGTTTCGCGGGCGACTTCGCATCCAGTCGGAAGCCATGAAAAAAGACATCTCACGTAGCAGTCTGGGCACCAACTGGTCCTCGACACTCACCGGAATGATCAACAACAAGAGCGGCAAAGTCGTCATCGAAAAAGGCGCCCGAATCGCTTTCCGTGGCAGTCTCTATGGTGAGTACGGCGAGCGCAAAAACCCTTGGGCTTCAGGCGGGTACGCGTTTGTTGCCGAATCCGACATCACCCTAACTGGACTAGGCGACGGCCCTTGTATCAAACCGGACGGCAGTTGGCGGGTCGAAGCCCAAGGCGCTGGAAACAAGCTCGAGACGTCTATCGCTTCGACAGAATCTTCGATTATCGATGCCGGCGGCGCGCAAGCAAGCTGGTCTCGCCTGATGTGTTTCGAACCGTAAACGCGCAGTTCGCGAAATCTGCAATTCTCGAAATGGGACGAAAGTCCCTCCCAGAATCAACCGATGAGTGTTGAGCATGGGGCAAACACCGCTGAAATCCAAATCGTCGTTCTTCCAATCTGCTCTCGATCTATCCGGAGATCTTGTTCAACCGGCTCGATCTGGTGGCAATGTCATCGATATGAATTCGCAGCAAAAAAGCGATACGTCGCCATGGAGCGCGCTAAATGCTCTCGGTGCCTGCGTGTGGCGCCTTGACCTGCGCTCGGGCCGCACCGACATTTCTCCAGAGGGTTTGAAGGCCTTCGAAAACGTGTTCAACGTCGACCCACAATGTCTCGACGAAGGCCGTTTCGGTTTTTCCATGCACGCCCATCCGGATGATCGCGATCGGCTTTTGGCCATGCTCGCGGCCCGAATCGACCACTCTTTTCACTCTCACTTCCGTGTCGTGGATCGCGAGGGCACGCAGCGCTGGATTTCACTGAAAGTCGCCGTCAGTCGCACCGAGGTCCCTGGACAACCGATCCACACCGACTCGATGTGGTTTCTTGCGCAAAACGACACCCGTGAAAAAGCCGAAGAAGAGCGACAAAAGCGCCTGCTTGCCAATCGCATTCTCTCGAGTCTTTTCGGCGCCGACCTAAGTGCGCTACCCGCCGAAGAGTTTTCTTCGCAGAACCTGATGGAGAAAATCTCGACGAAGTGGCGGCCGCTGGTTGAAGAAAAACAGGTGCGCTGGATCGGCGCCGACCTAGCCCCAATGGGGCCTGCGTCGGTCATGGAGGCCTGTGAACCGCTGTTGATGCTTCTCATGGACTCACTCTTTGAAAACGCCATCGAAGCGGCGCTCTCGAATCCTCACCCCGGCGTTCAGCCGTGGATTCGGTTTGAGTTTTTCGAAGACAATGACTCGGTATTCCTGGCGATCAGCGACTCAGGCCCGGGTGTTCCGCTTATTCATCGCGGCCAGATCTTTGAACCATTTTTTTCCACCCGCCCCGAACATGCCTCTGGCCTTGGCCTGACACTGGCTCGCTCGGCGGCCGAGTGGCACAAAGGTGGACTTCGCTTAGATCACTACTCCAAAAACACGCGCTTCGTGGCGCAGGTACCAAAGCGTTTTGGACACAGCGTAGTTCCCTCTGAAAACAAATAACCCCTACTAGCTGGTTAGAAACCTGAGACCGGCGCGTTTTCCGCGCTTCCACACGGTTTGCGCGCGAAGGCGACGACGTTGCCAGTCACCTTTTTCGGTCAAGAGATCCATTTCGATTTCAATCGTGACGTCTCGCTCGGGCGGCTGTTTGGCCTTCAGGCAAAAGCCGCCTTTGCTAAGGTTCAAAATCTCACCATGCTGCCACTGAAAGGAACCCTCCTCGCGAAAACGACATGCGACATCGGTCGCAAATCGCGGAAAGCGACGAGGCGTTACCTTGCTTAGGGCCACGGCGGAATCCAGGCGAGAACGCGATCAACTCCTGGGCGCGATTTTTCGATCTTCACGCCCCAGAAAGCAAAGTAGTTCCCGGCGTTGCCACGAAGGATACGTCCGCCAAGGCCGGCAAAGTGAACTCCCGCGTGAGCCTCCAGATGTCTCGCATACGCACCCAGCACCCGCGGTTGATCGAGATATCCCGACCATCCACCGCGACGCCCACGATTGGTGACGACATCCGCAATACGAAACTCGTTCTTGGATTCGTCAAGAATCAGCACATCCACGCTCCAGGCCTGACGCATCACAAGCGTTGGCGGCAGCTTGGAGAGAAACTCCGCGACAAAGGCTTGCGCCTTTTTAATTTCGCTTTGTGAATGTTTGTCCTGCCGCACCCAGAGTCCCGGCTGTGCATCGACAACCACGCGTCCCTCGTAGGTGTGGACGCGAACTTCGCGCCACTCGCGCTTGGCCTCGGCTCCGATGAGTCGGTGTTCCGACGAGAACTTGCTTAAAACATCTTCTTGAAGAACCACGGCCTCGCCACTTGCGATTTCATCAAGCACCGTGCTGCGAACCGGGCGCTTGCTATGATCCGGGCGATACAAAAACGTATCGGCCTTCACCAGTTCAGCCACGAAATCGTCGGTCGATTTAAATAATCCAGTCCCCGTCTCCCGTGGCGCAACACCCACCGCAGGTCTTGCCACGAAGCCCGAAGGGAAGGCCGCGTAGAGCTTCGACTCGATCGCATCGCCATCCAACAAAAGGCGACCATCGGCGCCCACAAGGCTTTCTCGCACGAGGAAATCTCGCAGTCCCGTCGTGCGAACCATGTAGCGATTTACACCTTCGTCACCAAGCTCACGGCGAACCGTTTCGTAGAACAAAAGCTTGTCTGCCAAATACCCCGTCGCCTTCGAGCTATCGACCAGGCCCGAACGATAAAGACTCTGAAGCCACTGCGACTTCGTCACCCACATCGGAGTTGCGACTTCCATCTTCTGCGTGCGAACCCGAGGCGCTCGTCCTTTGAGGTCGCGCAAAATCCTCGTCACACGGTCTTCGACAAATAACGATGGCAACGGTCGAGCCACCGCAGGTTTAGCGGCCTGCCTTTGAGTCGACTTCGCCGCTGCTTTGGTCGTCGACTTCGCCGCCGTCGACTTTGCTCTGGACCCATTTTTTGCCTTCGTTTTTGCCCTTGCGACAGGGGCCGTCGCCAACGCCTGCGGGATCGGCCCTACGGCCAGCGCTCCGCCCAAAAGGCTAAAGCCCATCGCCATTGCAAGCGGCCTTACCCGGCTCAAAACCTTGTTCAATTTGAAGTTCAAAAGACCCGTTCGATTCCACGCCATATTGCTAAATCGTCGATCAAAGCGCCGGAATTCGTCACTGGACCATGCGTCGAAAGATAGAGTTTTCACCGCCCCCGACGCGGCGACCGCGTCCTTTTGAGCTGAGCCCTGGTCTCCCCGTTGCTCTTCTTAACAGCGGAGAGAGAGGTACGTCACATGGCTCACTTTGCACATTGCCCCCGTTGTAATCATGATCTTCACACTGGAATCATCAGCGGAAATATCCAAGCCGGAGGCCTGGCAATCTGCTCACACTGCGGATGGTATGAAAGCAAAGCTCAAGCACGCGCTCGTATCAAAACAGAGAACCAAACCATTCTCGCCATGGCCGCGACGACGGTGACGATCCTTCTTCTCACGGCACACATGCTCTCGTGGGGCGCACATGCGTTCTCAGTTCCCTTCTTAAAAGTCGGTCAGTGGACAGGCATGCTCGGAGCAAACGGATACAACGACCTAGCGCAGATGTGTTTGGATCTGGGAAAGCTTCCTTGTGCCAAACAAGCCTATATCGAAAACTTCCGTAAAAATCGCGACCTCGAATCGCTCTCGAAACTCGCACGTGTTCAAGCCCGCAATCAAGAAACTCAAAATGCCATGACGACGTTTGCGGCCTATATCAATGCCGGCGGACGTAACGGCGAAGCAGCTCTTCTTTATGGACAGCTTCTTGAGCAGTCTGGCCAAGATGGCGAAGCGCTTCGCATGATGGAGCTTTCGATCGCGTCGCGCCCCGACTCTCTTCCTATCGCTGCAACTGGCGCCATCGTTCGGATCTTGATGAAACAAGGTCGCTACGAAGAAGCAAAAGAGCGCCTTGTTCGTTTCCACGAAAGTGCTGGCAACGCAAAAGGCTACTTGAACACCGAGCTCGCGCAAATCGAACAAGCCATCAAGCTTTACCGCACAGCTAAAACACAAACAAAACGCGGTTGATCTCCACTACGACCGGTTTCACCGACAGTCTCGATTTGAACTGTAGGGAAACTGGTCGACACCCGTCGGAAGTTCGACACTTTGTCTTCATCGGTTCGCATTTGACCGCGTCTCATACTGAGACCTCAACCATCTCGCGGACTTAGCCATCTTGGCCGCCCCCTTGCTCTACTCTTCCCATTATGGGAACGAGTAAACAGACTTATATCATGTCGGGAATCTTAGCTTCAGCGGTGATGTTTTCCGGAAGTCCGTCACTAGAATCCCCTCTCAAGGATTCCGTCGAAGCTATGGCTTTGGCTGATATTCAAGCTGAGGCTTGCACAGGCCTCTGCAATCACGAGCCTTCATCAGAAACATCGATGGGCCGTTTCCTCGAACAAGAAATCGCCGAGCGCGTGGAGCTTGTAAGCAACCGGCCTTGGACGAAAGTTTCTCGTATTCGTTTCGCACGAGAACTCGCGCGCGCCATCGCACAAGCCTCTTATGAACATGGCGTTGATCCTTTCTTACTGCTCGCGATGGTCGAAGTCGAAAGTCGATACAACACAATGGCTGTCGGCACGGTCGGCGAACGCGGTCTGATGCAAATCAAACCCTCGACCGCACGCGGAATCGTTCCAAAGGGCGCCGCCGAGTTCGAGTGCGACCTGCACGAGATCTCTTGCAACGTCCTAACGGGCGCTCGCTACATCTCGATGCTCGAAATTCAGACCGACAAACGAAACCTCGAGTTTTCAACTCACAAAGACCGTCGCCAATTCGTTCTACGCTCCTACAACCTTGGTCCAGCTCGCGCCTACAAACTCGCGATCGAAACCGAAATCGCCCTTTCAGAGGACGACGACCGCCAGCCTGCCGAACAAACCGCGAGCCAGGCAAAACCGGCTAGCCCGTCTTACGCCGAGAAGATCAGCTTCCGCGCCAGCCGTTTTCAGACGCGCTACCTCCAATCGGCGACCTCGCCTAAAGAGGTCGTGACCACCGTCGCTTTGGCGAATTAGGCTTAAGAGGCCATGAGGCCTCTTAACGACTCGTTCAACGAATTCCTTAAACAGCGTCATCTCTTTCAACTCGGTGGCCTTATCACCGAGCGCTCCAACCCGCGCACCGAAAATCTCTCGGAGCTTTGCCAGAAAGACTTAGCCCAAGCCTGCCGCGTTTTTCGTGACGTGGAAATTGACGCCCTTCAAACTCTTCTCGCAAAAGAGGACGTCGCCAAAGCGCTGCTCGAAAGTCTCAGAAAAACTCTGGGCGACAACGGTCGCATCTTCATGGTGGGTTGTGGCGCAACCGGGCGCTTGGCACTTGTTTTAGAGTCCACATGGCGAACACTTGCCCCCGCCGCCTTGGCCGAGTCGGTGATCGCTTTCACTGCCGGTGGCGACTACGCGCTCGTGCGTTCAATGGGAGTATTCGAAGACCGGCAAGATCTCGGCGGAGAACACCTCGAACGCTTGGGTTTTCGCGAGGGCGACATTCTTCTTGCCATCACCGAAGGCGGAGAAACGCCATTTGTTCTTGGCGCATTGGAGCGCGCGACCTCGCTTAGCTCCATCAAGCCTTGGCTCTTTTTTTGTAACCCAGCTCAACTTTTAGCGGAGACCGCCGCACGCTCAAAGCGTGCAATGGAAAATCCGCGTATCCGCTGGCACGACTTTCAGATCGAACCGATGGCGCTCACCGGCTCAACCCGTCTGCAAGCTTGCAGCGTGCTGATGAGCTTCATCGGCGCCTGTTTAGAAGAACTGCTCACGCGCGCAAAACCAAAGTGGCTTTTCAACGAAACCTTGGATCTTTTGTACCGCATCGATCCGACATCGCTTGTGCCATTGATAGAAAGCGAAGCGGCCGCACATCTCAATGCCGACCCAAGCGGCTTTACTTTGCATCGCAGTCAAAGCGCGGCCATCGGCGTGCTGACCGACACCACAGAGCGCGCGCCGACATTTAGCCTGGCGGCGTTTGAAACCGCACTCGAAGCCGGTGGCAAACCGCCGCTTGCGACACTGTCTCGCACCTACTTAGAGATCCCGGGCACTTCTTCCAGCCAAGACGCCTGGCTTAAACTTCTTGGCCGACGCCCGCGACCATTTCTCCCGCCCGACGACGTGATTTTGCCGGACGGCAAAAAGCCCGCGATCGATCTCTCCAATATCTATAGCTTTGATTTTTCAGAATCCGTTTTAAAACGTCGCGAAGCCAGCGGCATCCGAACATCGCTTGCGATAGACATCGAATTCGAAGAAGTCTCCGGACTGATGTTTCGCACATCGCAGCCCAACAGCCCGTCACCTTTCTGGCAAACTCGCTTCGAGGTGGGGACTTCGAGCATCGTGCGCCAGTCGATTCTAAAATATCTCTTGAATCTACAGTCGACGCTGACAATGGGACGCATCGGACGTTTTCACGGAAACCTCATGACCTACGTGAAACCCACCAACGGCAAACTCATCGATCGCGCTCTTCGCACCGTGCGAACACTTTTGAGCCAGCCACATCTTTCAAAGATCACTCGCGACCCAAACTCCTTTTCCGATGAAGAACTGCTTTCGGCGGTTTTCGCTGCGATGGAGGAAGTGTCAGCTGGCGAACCGGTGGCGCTTAAAGCTCTCGAAATCTTGCGAATTGACCAATCGAGTCACAAGCGCTGACTTGACAGCGTGACGCACGTTTCGTTGAACGGAAACATGCGTACACTACTTGTTCTCTCTCTGACTGTTTCCGCTTGGTTTTTCAACACTGAATCTGCTCACGCTTGGGGCCGCATTGGTCACGATCTGGCGGCACGAGTCGCGGCTCATCTGGTTTCCGAATCGACTTCGAAGCCGTTTTACAAGTCACGCGCCATGGATCTTGGCTACTACTGCAACGTTCCCGATCTGGTTTGGAAAAAGACCCACTACGACATCGAGTGGACAAACCATTTCATGGATCTTGAAATCTTCAATCGCGAATTCAAAAAACGCATCGAAGAAGGAAAGCTTTCGCCCAAAGAAGATCCCTACGAAATGACTCGCGCGGCGTTTAACACCAAGTTCAGCAACATCCCCGACAACGCCGGTCGCGGCTACTGGCGCGTGCGCGAGCTCGAGAAACGTCTGCAAGCCACAGCCGACCTTCTAAAACAAAAAGACATCCTCAAAGAAGAACGCCATCGCCTGCAACTTGAGTGGCTCATCGTGGCTGGCGTGATCGGGCACTACATCACAGACCTCGCTCAACCTTTGCACGTCACGGAAAACTACGACGGGCAAATGACCGAGCAAAAAGGCGTTCACTCGCACTTTGAAGACACGATCGTCGACCAGCTCTGGCCGTCGATCGACATGCAAGTCTACAAAGAGGCCGATCGCCTGTGGGAAAAAGAACGTGGTGCCATGGCCGGAAAAACCAGTCTCGCACTGATGAAGGAGCTTTCGGATAGCTCGCTAAAAGAACTCGATGAAATTCTAAAACGCGACAAAAAAACGCCGCGCGATGATTTAAAGAAAGCCGTCGAAGTCTACCGCCCGATCGTGGTTCGTCGCCTGGCCGCTGGGGCTGTGGTCTTGGCCGAGATCTGGCGTCGGCATTCAAACTGGGTTCCGAACGAGGACAAGTTCTACGCCTTCTCTGGTGAGCCGGCCTACATCCAACCGTCGGTGCCACCACCGACACCCACTCCGGCTCCGTCACCAACTCCGAAAAAGTAAGCGTTATTTACCGTGACCGATTGCGAGGGGATCTCTTTTGATCGCCTCGATTCGGTTTTTGGTGTCGTGCAGGGTCGCCATCAGCGTGACCCCTCCTCCGCTAAGAAACGAGGCCGTTTTTTTTGCCTGAAGCTCGATGTTGGAAAACTGAAACTCAAATACGGGAAGCAGCTTCGATATCAGCGAGTACCGTTGGGCATCTTGTCCCAACTCGATAAACGGCAGCTCGGGGCTACCGAACGCTCTTAAGAGGTAGTTGGGTTTTGTGAGTTCTTTTCGTTCGATAAAAAGCGGCCCCGCTTCGACGAGTTCCAATTGGTTGGATAACATCAAAAGTGAACTCGCGAATCCAACCATGGCCGAATGGGTTGCGACCTCGTCGGCACGAGTTTCGTCCTCCCGGCTGGCCGTCGCTGACTGTTCTTTTAGTTCATCCATCACGTTTTTCAAATTGTCGCGAAGATTTTCGGATTGTCGTTTGCGATACTCAGTCTCGTAAAACAGCGCAAAAAACGGCGATACCAGCGGTGCTTGATTCGACATCTTTCTTAAGCGATAAAAGAAACAGTCTTGAACTTCCATCTCCATAAATCCAAGACGTTGATCGCAAACCTTCTCCGGATTCGCGTCAATCGCCAGCGACAAAGCGCGTACGCGAAAAAAGTCGGCTGCCAACCAACCAATATAACGCGTTCCGGGGCTTGCAACCGCGAACACCGGCCGAATCGCGCGATCCGATGGAAGCGGATTGCTTCCGTCGGGTGTCAGCACCTCCATGATCCCCGTCATCGACTCACGAAAGTGCGCGCGCTCTAGCCCAAATATCGACTCGGGCAAAAAGACCGTGGTCGCCATTCCAAACAAAAGGCTAAAAATCAAACTCGCCTTGAGCGCCGCCGGAGGCGCTCCGTCGTTCACATCCGAAACCGGGCTTCCGGGAAAAAAGAAAAACGTCACCAATGTTAGCGGCAACCCCAACGCTGGACTCAAAAGTGAAAGCCGAATAATCGACTTCCAAAAGCCGCCAAGCTGCCTCACATCCAGAATATGCGCCCATCGTTTGATGAAGGCATTGGTGATCGAGGCAAAGCCCAAAAGTGCCAACAAAAACCAGGCCCCGTAAAGGATCAGAGTCTTTTCCACGTCCATGCTGGCACGAGCCGAGATCAACTGACCCTTTAGCATCAGGTAGACGAAGACATTAAACAGCACGGTCCCAAGAAAGATCGCTGCAAACGAGGAAAATGTCAGAACCCCTTTTCCTGAAAGGGGGTTTAGGTTTTCGCCATCATCGCGAAGGTTCGGCTTTGCCATTCTTTAGACATTTCATCAGCTAAGGCCGCAATCGGTCAGCCCCTACTTGCCAGCTTCAGGACTTCGCGCTAGGTCGAGGTCCGATGCCTCTTAGAACTTCGCGACAAACCCAAGCTATCTTCGAGCTCTCATTTGCCGGAGCACTATGGGGCTTTGGCTTCGTCGCGGCCTATTGGTCTTTGACCGTGGGCGGCCCCTTCACCATCACCGGCTGGCGTTTTGTAATCGCCGGGCTCATAGGTTTTTTTAGCTATCTCGCGATACAAAAAGCGAAAGGCCAAACCTTAAGGCTCGACATCTTTCAAACTTACCTGCGCGCAGCGTGGTGGCCGGGCGTGTTCATCGCCACCCTTCTTGTGCTCCAAACTTGGGGGCTTCAGTACACGACCGCAACCAAGAGCGGATTTATCACATGTCTTTACGTTCTCATCGTCCCGATGATCGAGCCTTTTTTTGGTGGCCCCAAACCCACACGCGCTGTCTTGATCAGTGCGATCGGCTCGCTGATCGGTGTCGCGCTGATGTGTGGACTTCTAAACTCCTTTCTTTCCGGAGAAGAACTCGACGCGAAATCTCGACTCAATATCGGAGACTTTCTCACCCTGATTGCCGCGTTTGCCGCCTCATTTCATATTCTCGCCATCGACCGCATCAGCGCCAAACTTGGTTCAGACTTCGATAGTTACCAATTCAACACCGCCCAAAGCTTTATGGCCGGTCTCCCGACGCTCGCGATCGCGATGGTCATTGAACCAAACGCCGGTAGCCTCCTTGCACGTCTACTTGACCCAGTCGCACACGGTGCCGCCTGGACGGCGCTAATCGGGTTTACCAGTCTTGCCATCGGTTCGACACTGATCGCTTTTGCGCTCCAGGTTCGTGCGCAAAAACACATTCCACCTGCGACGGCCTCGCTGCTCTTTCTTCTTGAATCCCCATTTGCCGCGCTCTTTGCAGCCTTGCTCCTGGGAGAAGTCGCAACGCCCATTCAACTCTTGGGCGGCGCTATCATTCTTCTCTCAGTCGGCTACGCCACCACATCGATGACCAAAAAGTCTTGAGCTAATTAAATATCGACGTTGTTTCAAATTGGCTCTCGTGACCGGAAGTCCGAGTTTCAACCTGTTGAGCAATTGTGAAAAAGGTCGGTAAAGAAAAAAATTAAGTCAAGACCTCGGCCCATACGCCGATCAAGTCCTTCAACTAGACTTCGTGGAACATGTCGGTCACCGCGGAACGTGCGTTGGAGGAATCTGTGACGTTTCATACTGCTAAAAGTTTTTGCTGGGCTTGGCTGCTTGTCACCTTCTCGTATCCGGCACTCGCTGCACCAATCTACCAAGAGACTCTTCAAGGGAATGGCGAAACGCGTCTTCTTATCGAACGAAGTTTAAATGTCGCCGAAAGTGGTCG
>CAUJGS010000096.1 GCA_963170185.1 Bdellovibrionota bacterium | reverse complement strand
GGCAAAACCGGCCAAAACTGCCCGGAAACTCTTCAAAAAAGAGCCGAGACTCCACTATTGCTTGAGCTCCTCGCAATCGCTCCATAATGTAGGCCCGCCAACAACACATTTAAGGAGCTATTGATGCTGAGTCAGATTGGTATGGTCGCGCCACTTTCAGGAGTGGGCGGTTTGATCTTCGCAGGGATTCTCTACGGAGTCATGGCCCGCAAGGGAACGGGCACCGATCGCATGCGCGAAATCGGTCAGGAAATTAACACGGGCGCAATGGCGTTCTTAAAAGCCGAGTACACGATCCTCGCCGGATTCGTGGCTTTGGTCGCGGGACTTCTTTTCTGGAAGTTCGACGGACCAACAGCGATGTCATTCGTCGCAGGTGCACTTGCTTCGGCAATTGCTGGCTGGTTGGGCATGATGGCCGCAACAAAAGCCAACGTGCGCACAGCGGCTGCTGCTAAAGAACAAGGCGAAGGTGCTGCGCTTCTCGTCGCGTTCCAAGGCGGAGCGGTTATGGGCCTTGCGGTTGCAGCTCTTGGCCTCATCGGTCTTGGCGCACTTTACTACTTCTTCATCGGTAGCCCAGAAGGTGTTGAAACTATCTCTGGATTCTCGATGGGCGCTTCTTCGATCGCTCTCTTCTCGCGCGTAGGTGGCGGGATCTTCACGAAGGCTGCTGACGTCGGTTCCGATCTTGTCGGAAAAGTCGAAGCAGGAATTCCAGAAGACGATCCACGTAACCCAGGCGTTATCGCTGATAACGTTGGCGACAACGTCGGTGACGTTGCCGGAATGGGCGCGGACATTTTTGAATCCTACGTCGGTGCGATGGTTGCCGGCATTACACTTGCCGCAACTATGAGCACAGAAATGATGACTCAGCTGACTGGATCGGCAGACGGCGCGATGACTCTGATGGGTCTACCGCTTCTTCTTTCGACAATCGGTTTGGTTTGCTCGGTCGTGGGTATCTTGGGCATGGGAGCATTCAAATCTCTTGATCCAAGCAAGGCTTTGACTGCTGCGACTGTTGTTGCGTCGGTTCTTTTCCTCGGCGCTGCGTACTATGCAACAAACGCACTTGGAATTTCGATGGGCGTTTACTGGGCGATCTTGATTGGTTCGATTGCTGGTCTCGTTATCGGTAAAGCAACTGAGTTCTACACGTCGGCAAGCCCAGTTCATCGCGTGATGAAAGCTTCGCTTACGGGTCCTGCAACAAACATCATTTCGGGTATCGCTGTCGGTCTTGAGTCGTGCGCGATTCCAATGATCGCCATCGCAGCTGCTATCGGCCTTTCGTATGACCAAGCCGGTCTGTACGGAATCGCATTGGCTGCTGTCGGCATGCTTGCAACTGTCGGTGTGACAATGTCGGTCGACGCTTACGGCCCGATTGCTGACAACGCTGGTGGTATTTCTGAAATGTCTGGTCTTGGACCAGAAGTTCGCAAAATCACAGACGGTCTCGATGCGCTTGGAAACACCACAGCTGCTATCGGAAAAGGTTTTGCTATCGGTTCGGCGGCTCTGACAGCGCTTGCGCTGTTTGCAGCTTACGGAACAGCGGTCGACAAAGTTCGTATTGCAGCTGGCAGCGAACGCCTCGTCATGGACATCACAGATCCTAAAGTCGTTATGGGCCTTTTGCTTGGCGCGACTGTTGTATTGATCTGTGCGGCACTCACGATGACTTCAGTCGGTCGTGCTGCTGGTCAGATGGTTGAAGAGATTCGCCGTCAGTTCCGTGAAATTCCAGGCCTTCTTGCTGGAACTGGAAAACCAGACACTCGTCGTTGTGTTGAGATCTCAACTCGCGCTGCCTTAAAAGAGATGATTCTTCCAGGTGTGATCGCGGTTATTTCGCCGGTTGCTGTTGGCTACCTCATCGGTGCTGCAGCTCTTGGTGGAATGCTCGCAGGTTCGACACTCACAGGTGTTGTACTTGCACTCTTGATGTCCAACGCCGGCGGCGCTTGGGATAACGCTAAGAAGTACATCGAAAAAGGTGAACTTGAAGGTCAGAAAAAAGGCGGCGAAGCTCACAAAGCCGCGGTCACTGGCGACACAGTCGGCGACCCCTTCAAAGACACAACAGGTCCTGCGATGAACATCCTCATCAAATTGATGTCGATCGTGGCTCTCATCTTGGCTCCACTTGTTGCGATGATCTAATCGCTTTAAAAAGAGTAAATAAAAAAAGAGCTTCGGGATTTCCCGAAGCTCTTTTTTTTCGCCTTAAACTAGCGAATCAAGCTTTGGCCGCTTTAACTGCCATTGCCTTTTCTTCGCCCGAACGGATGCGCATGCCGTAGAACGACTGATACACGAAGTAGAGACCTACAACTGTAAAGAACACAGCTACCCAAGTCGCGCTTTCTTTCATCTGAACCGCAATCTCAACAGCCAAGAGACCAAAGAGAGTTGTGAACTTGATGACCGGGTTCAACGCAACCGAAGACGTATCTTTGAAGGGGTCACCAACTGTGTCGCCGACAACCGTCGCCGCATGCAGAGCCGTGCCTTTTTCCTTCAACTCAACTTCGACGACTTTCTTGGCGTTATCCCATGCACCACCCGCATTCGCCATGAAGAGGGCTTGGAAGAGACCGAAGACAGCGATCGAGATCAGATACGAAGTGAAGAACTTCGGGCTGTAGAACGCAAACGCCAGTGTGAACGCGAAGATCACGAAGAAGATGTTGAACATCCCCTTTTGAGCGTAAACGGTACAGATACGAACGACTTCGTTCGAGTCCTTAGCCGATGCCGAAGTAGACGACGAATCGAGCTTCATGTTTTCTTTGATGTACTGAACCGCGCGGAACGCACCTGTCGTTACCGCTTGGATCGTCGCACCCGAGAACCAGAAGATCACCGCGCCACCCATAACAAGACCAAGAAGGACTTGCGGGTCGAGAAGCGAGAGCTGAAGGTTCAACATCAGGATGATCGAGAAGATCATCGTGGTTGCACCGATAACCGCCGTACCGATAAGAACCGGCTTCGCAGTTGCCTTGAACGTGTTGCCCGCAGAGTCGTTTTCTTCGAGGAGCTCTTTTCCGCGCGAGAAGTCTGGTGTGAAGCCGAAATCTTTTTTGATTTCTTCTTTGATACCAGCTTTTTGCTCGATGAGCGAAAGTTCGAATACCGACTGAGCGTTATCTGTAACCGGGCCGTAAGAATCGACCGCGATTGTAACAGGTCCCATACCCAAGAAACCGAACGCCAAGAGACCAAACGCGAAGACCGCGTGGATCGCCGAGAAGTTCTCGATTTGCGCCATTGGGATGAGGTTGATCAAATCAGGGCTGTTAGCAGCAACAACCGAGACGACCATCAAGAGGGCGATGATGCCCCCCTTCCAGAATGCCGAGAAGTTACCAGCAACGAGACCCGAGAGAACGACGAGCGAAGCTCCGCCCTCACGACCAGAATCCACGATCTCTTGCACGTGACGGCTATGCGCCGATGTGAAGATACGAGTCGCTTCTGGAATAACGGCAGCACCGAGAGTTCCAAGCGAAATGATTGTCGAAAGTCTCCACCAGAGCGAACCGTACTGGTCGCCAAGCATCATGTGAGAAACAACGAACGTGACGATGATCGAAACGATCGAAGTGATCCAAACAAGCGATGTGAGCGGGATTTCGAAGTTGAATTTTTGCTTATCTGCGAACAACGAGCGAGAAAGCGCACCGTTGATCCAGTAAGAAACGACCGATGTGATAACCATAAGGATACGCATCGCAAAAATCCAAACGATCAATGTCGGCTGAATGTTTGCAAGCTCAGGAACAACCGCGTGTGTTCCGTCTGGGTTCACCATCGTGCCCATCGCAAGAAGGATGAACGTGATGAGAGCAACACCTGTAACGCCGTAAGTTTCAAAACCGTCAGCTGTCGGTCCAACCGAGTCACCTGCGTTGTCGCCGACGCAGTCCGCGATAACACCAGGGTTACGAGCGTCGTCTTCTTTGATGTTAAAGACGATCTTCATCAAGTCAGACGCGATATCCGCGATCTTTGTGAAGATACCGCCGCAGATACGAAGTGCCGAGGCACCAAGAGATTCACCGATTGCGAAACCGATGAAGCAAGCACCCGCACTCGCCGCATCGACAAAGAGAAGGATCGCAAGCATCAAGAGGATCTCAACGCAGATCAGAACAACACCGATCGCCATACCTGCGCGAAGTGGGATGTCCATAACCGAGTACGCTTTGCCTTCAAGCGAAGCGAACGCCGTACGTGAGTTTGCGAATGTGTTGATACGGATTCCGAACCAAGCAACCGCGAACGATCCCAAAATCCCGAGGACCGACCAGAAGAGGATCAAAGCGACTTTGCTTGCAGCGAAGTGCTGAAGGAAGCCGAAGTAATAAACGATACAAGCGCCGATGAACACTTCCAAGAGAAGAAGGAACTTCCCTTGTTGGAACAAGTACGTCTTGCACGTCTCATAGATGAGGCTCGAAACGTCGAGCATCAGCTGGTGAGCTTTCAACGCCTTGATACGGCCGTACTCGATCACGCCGAACACGATTCCCAAGAAACCGACCAAGAGACCGGAATACAGGATGTGTGTCCCGAGGACCTCGGTACCAGCAATGTTGAACGGAATCGCCAGATTCGGCATGACTAGATTGGCCTCAGAGGCCATCGCCACCGAACCACTTAGAATAGACAGAGCTAGGGCGAAAATGGCAAAGAGCCCCTGCCCGCAACGCTCACGTAACGCACGCATAAGTAAAATCTCCTCGATGTATAAATGATAAAGGGACTCTTCCAGGACTAACGTAGAGCCAGTTCGGTTGTCATTACTGATCTTTGACAGGTACCGGCCGAAGGTCTCACCGTTGACGCAGCGCAAATCAAAAAACAAGGCGGTACCTAGAATGGCGAAACCCGCCTCGAGCAAAGATGAGAAGAGGCCGAAACGTTTCTCATGGGTGCCATCAAGCTTCAGACCGAGAAATTCAGCTCCGATTCCATGCGCAAATTCGAACCCGGCGAAGTGATCTTTCGCGAAGGCGACGACAGTCGCGAGATGTTCGTCGTCCTCGAAGGCACGGTCGAAGTCGTCAAAACTGTCGGCGGTTCGAATAACGGCTCCAACGGCAAATCCGAAATCAAGCTGGCTCGCATTACGCGCGGCGAATTTTTGGGTGAGATGTCGCTCCTCGAATCACTTCCACGAAGCGCCACAGCCCGAGCCGTCGACCATGTGAAGCTCTTGGCCATTCAGCCCGGGGGCTTTCTTTTAAAAATTCGCCGCGACCCAACCTTCGCCTTTGAAATCATGCAGTCACTTTCGCGCCGCATTCGCCTGACCAATGAAGCCCTGTTGGCGGCGCTGAATAGCGGAACGGCCACTCCAGAGAAAGTCCGCTCGATCGTTCAAGGCTCGGAATACGACAACGCACCCAATGACTTGCCACCATCGGATTCCAAGCTGTGATCACCGACATCTACGCCGAAAAACTCTTGGTGATCTCGGACCTTCACTTGGGAAATCCGTTTTCCAAGGCGAAGCGTCCCACCGTCGAGTTTCTCAACTGGGCGGCGGTGAACGGATACGATATCGCCATCAATGGTGATGGCTTTGAAATCGCTCAAGTGTCGTTCACACGAATCGCCAAGGATGTACCGGAAGTTTTTCACGCGCTTAAGAGTTTCACGGCCTCGGGCCGAAGCCTCTATTACGTCATTGGCAATCATGACATCGTTCTTGAGAACTTCTTAAACGATTGGGGCGGCTTCAAGATGGCGCCGTTCTTAAACGTCAAATCCGGCGGCAAGCGCATTCGAGTCGAGCATGGCCATCTCTACGATCCGTCTTTCGTGAACAATCCAGAGCTCTATGAGTTTCTCACTTGGGCCGCAGGCCTAGCACTGCAACTTCATCCAGGTCTCTACAAACTTTGGATCGCTTTTGAGAAATTCAAGTCGCGATACCTTTGGGGCAAAAAAGATCTAAAGAGCCTCGCAGCCGCGATTGAGGGCGCACCCCTCACCCATATTCCGGGTGAGCACCCGGCATTTCGAGAAGCTGCGCTTGAGCTTTCTGAGCGTGGATTTGATTCGATTGTCTTTGGTCACACTCACCACGCAGGTGAAGTTTTGCTAGAAACTGGAAGCCGCTATTACAACAGCGGGAGCTGGCTGATCGGAACACCTTTCATTCATATCTCCGACGGTCGAGTGACCGTCGAGAAGTGGAATCGCGATTGGCAGCCAAAACACCTGGCTGCCTAACTCGACCAGCACAAGTCGACCAGCCTAAGGGCAAACAGCCTGGACATTCTTCCAAGCTCCGGTCGCGCCGCCTTCGTCCACGCAATCAGCCTTGATCGTGCCCGCCGCCGAACCTGCAAGGCCATCTGACTTTCCAGAGTACGACTGCCCCGTCACCGTGTGTGGCCATGGGAATACGCAAGCCTTGCCGCCAGACGCCGACGGAACCGAAGCCGCTCCCCCACTACAGACCTTCACCCCAGGATCCGCGCACTGATAGCCAAATGTCCACCCAGTAGCGTCGCAAACACCGTCTATCAAGCCGCCGTTTTGTTCAGCAGCGCTTGAAAGAATGTTCGCTGTAGCTCCCTGACTGGCTTGATCCCAGCGGAATGTGCACTCTCGTCGTCCATTTGGAATTGACGGAACCACCGCTCGGCCGCCGCTACAGGTAACGCCCGTCTTGTTCGGACAGTAGTAGGCGAAATTCCAGTTCTCACGACCGATGCAAGTGCCTTCCAACGTTCCGTTCTGACCACCCGCCGTACTGGTTGCCGTGGATTTCACCGTCTCGCCGATTTTGGCGCTCGACCAGCTCACGCGGCACGAGTTCGAACGGTCTGGTGATTCAAACACCACCTCTGCCGTGCTAGCCGAACAGTCCGCGGCTACAGGCGCAGGAGTCGGTGTCGCTGTCGGCGCAGGAGTCGGCGGCGGCGTCGCTGGGTTTCGGCCTAGAACCCGGCGAACCGTGATGATGTCCTGCTGAGAAACAGACGCTCTCCCCGCTTCGATCACACCGTAATTCATTAAGAAACCAACACCCGCAGCCGGATTGACGTAGGCGTTCTCGAAATCATTTCCGACAAAGAGCTTGAAGATTCTCATCGGAACATCACGCCCCAACGGACGCGTGTCGAGATCATAGCGCTCAAATACGATTTGTGGATTGCCCTTGAGGTTCGTGAGCGTCGCAATTCGTGAACGCGGCTCACCCAAATCATCTACTTCAAAAACACTCATCAAACGAATCGCACCTTGTGGAAGCGAGCCAGAAGGGAAATCGTATCGTGCCGTCCCAGCTGTATCAAACTTCAGAACAAAACCAAAATCGCGTTTTTCTAGATCGCTATAGAGAACAACAGCAACGCTCGAGTTCGGACGACCTGTTCCCAAAACCGGGGCTATAACATCCGGCAAAACAATGCGTGGGAATTCCAATGTCAGAGGCTCGGCAGGTGCCGCCGTGCTTTTTGGTTCGCTGACCCCAGTTGTAGCGTTCACGACGAAGTCACGAACCAAACCTGGTGTTACGAAGCGTTCTGAGCGAGGCTGAATCGAAGCGTTGAGTCGCGCTAGCACCCGGCCCAAGTCCGGCGACTTGTAGGTGCAGCTACCGTGACCGCAAAGAAAATGGCGCTCAACTTCGATATCAAGGCCGGCGTCACGATACGCCTTTGCTAAACGCCATTGGCCCACTGTCGGAACGATGAAGTCATGACTTGTGATTCCAAGAAGGATCGAGGTCGAACCGTTTCGGAGTTTCGCGATACGCGCCGGGGCCACCAAACTGAAGTTTGCGGCGATCTGTGCACGGTTGCTGATACCTGTTTGCGAAAGCAAGAAGGCATCCTGTGTCCCAACACCAAGATCTGGAGAGCGGAACGAAGAACGCCATCCTCCGACATAGCCAGTGATCCATTCCATTGCGGGCAACATCGCCGGAAGAGTTGTCGAACTCAAACTTGTTTGTAGCTCCCAGTCAGCCGGCGGCGCTGTCGCGTAGGCGTAAGCAACTCGAACGGACGTAACGAGAGGGTGTGAAGCGATACCCAGGGCCCCGTGGCCACCGCGCGAACCACCCATCGTCACGACTTTGTTGGAGTCCAGACCTACCCCTGCCGTCAAAAGACGGGCGAAGTCATTGAAGTCCCGATACGCATCATTGGAAATGGTGTACGAACCCGTTGCGCCACCACCGTTCCAAAGCATCCCGATCGCGCCTCGCGAATCTATCGCGTAGGCTTGGCGAAGGGCCCCGTACACTCCCGTGGACGTCGCGAGTTGGTGATTCAACGAATAGCCGTTGTGAACAAGCGACGATAGCGAAACCGAAGAGTTCCACATCGGTGGAACAATCACAGTGAACAAATTGCGACGGAAAATCAGCCCATGGAGCACCTGAAACGAGCGCTCATTGGGCACGATCAAGTTTTGAATATCGGCAGCCGAAGTGATCGGCGCACTTGTTTGCCTAAAACGCACTCGCATCACGCCGTTCATACATAAGTGGCGCAAAGCCGACCTGATCGCGTCATCAGAGAAAATTTGAGAGTCATAATTGTCTTCAAGATAGTTCGCATGGCGAGGCGTATAGTTATTGGCGTAGATACGCACCATCGCCTGTCCATTTGCGACTTCTTGCTCGACATTCTTATTGTTTAGCTCCGGCACATCCGAGCCGCCAGGTGAGGGACCTACGCCATTTCGGTAATGCGTCCGTAGCGGAAAGTCCCCGACGATCTCGCATGCGTCCGCGCCTGGCTCCAGAGAGTTCCCGCTGGTCATAACGCTTCCGCCGCGATCGCGAGCTTGATCCCAGAACTGACCACTTGCTGGATCAACCTGAACATCCGTCAACGTCTGCGAAGCGCCGCCTTCCGGATTGAGTTTGAGAACAGAAAAGCCGTCGCAATTGTTGAATGCCAACACCAGACCGGTGATGACGCCACAAGCACCCAGCCCATAAGCGCTAAAGATCGACCGTTTTGAACGCATGATTTCCCCACCCCAGATATTAGGACAGTCTATGTCGACTTCCCTAGGAAAACGAGCTTCGCAGATCGCATTTTAGGAGGTGTCTCAGAGTGAGACGACGGACTGTCTAATCCCAATCCTCGTGTCTAATCTTTTCCATGCGTGTGCGCTTCTTGTCGCCATCGTGACGCTTGTCATTTAAGCGTCGACGCTTGGAACCTTTGGTGGGTTTCGTCTTGATCCGAGGTTTCGGTTTCTCCCAAACGGATTGCACCCACTCTTCAAGTTTCGCCACGGCATCTTCGATATTGCGCTCGCGATCGCGATGCTTCTCGCTCGTGACCATGACCAAGCCTTCGGCATCGAGGCGGTTTTTGTATCGCGAGAGAAAACGCCCCAATACATCCTGCGGAACCGAACTCGACGAGGCGATGTCCCAGCGAATCTCGGCTTTTGAATTCACCTTGTTCACGTTCTGTCCACCCGCTCCGGAACTTCGAGCAAATGAAAGAACCAATTCTGAACGCGGAACACGAAAGCCACTCACCTTGAAAACCTCTTAAAGCCTAACCTTCGGCCCATTTGCCTTGAACAAGACGTCCAAGCACTTCCGTTAGCGCGAGAACACCTTGGCCGCTGCCGCCGCCCTCGGTCCATGCACCCGAAGCGCCATCGCGCCAAGCATAGATATCGAGATGCGCCCACGGCACAGTGACTTTGTCTTCGTTCTTTACGAAAAACTCCAAGAAGAGCGCCGCCGTAATCGCACCGCCGAAGCCACCGCTCGCGGAGTTCACGTAGTCCGCAAACGGAGAACCAAGACTTCTTCGGTAAGGCTGAAAGAGTGGCATGCGCCAAGAAAGATCACCGCGCTTAAGGCCTGCGTCGTAGATCTCGCGTGCGAGATCGTCAGAGTTCGTAAAGAGGCCCGCAATCTCCGCACCAAGTCCCACCTTAATCGCACCCGTCAATGTCGCAAGATCGATGAGGCAGCCCGGAGCGTCTTCACCTTTTTGATTCACGGCAACACTCATCGCATCCGCCAAGACCAAGCGACCTTCCGCATCTGTGTTGTCGATTTCAATCGCAAGTCCGTTCTTCGCTTTGATGATATCTCCCGGACGAAACGAGTTCGAGGAAACAGCGTTTTCAGCCAAAGCAAGATAGCTATCGATAGCTAGCGGGATTCCGGTCTCTGCCGCCCACCACGTGAGCGCCAATACCGCAGCCGAGCCGCCCATGTCCTTTTTCATCAGGCGCATGCCGGAGCTTGGCTTGAGATCCAAGCCGCCGGAGTCAAACGTGACACCTTTTCCAACAAGCGCCACCGGCTTTTTCTCTGCTCCACGGTCTTTCGGGCGATACGAAATATGCACCAAGCGCGGAGGCGACGAAGCACCGCCACCAACTGCCAAAAGCAGATTCATATTTTCCGACTTCAAACGACGTTCTTCCCAAACATCGACGCGAACGCCAGGCAGATCCGAGACGAGCTTTCTTGCAAGCTCCGCATACACAGTCGGCGTCAATGTTCCACCGGGGAGATTCGTCAGGTGACGAGCAAGGTTCACCGCCACCCCAAGCCGTCCAGCTTCGGTTTGAAGTGCTTTTAGTTCTTTGGCGTCTTCAAGGTTTGACGGCGCCAAGAGCACGACTTGTGGCTTCCAGGCCGAAGAACGGTAACCGCGAACCTCCGCAAAAGCGTAGCAGGCGATCTCGAGTCCGACCAAGAACGCTTGCAGCTCTTCCCGACTAGCGTGCGTGAAATCCAAAACCAGTTTTTCTAATTTTGCGGCTTTCGCCGCGAGGTAAACCATGCCGGCAGCGTCACGCACTTTGGCAAAGCCCGACTTCGCCAGCGGATCTTGCCCGGCTTTCATACCGCCGCTTTCTTTTATCGACTCCACGGTTTCGGTGACTTTCAATAGCCAGACTGGGCCATCGCGAAGCGCTAGAGAGAACACCTCTTCACCGCGCCGTCCTTCGAGCCAAGACTTCAGCTGCTCGTCTTGCCATTTTGCAAGCGGCGCTCCCAGCTGCGACTTCAGAACCGAGAAGGCTCGCTTCGCCTGAGTTTCAGAAACCACAACAACCGTGCCACGATGCCCTGTCCGTGCCTGGCGCGCCGGTGCGGTTTTGATGGCGCTCGTCCACGCGCGCGTGTCGAAGCCAAAAAGAAAGTCGGCCTTGTCGGAATTCGCACGAGACGACTTCTTTTTCGATGAGTTGCTAGATGAACGCTTACTGGATTTTGTTTTCGCTTTGGTCGCCATGGCGCAAGAATGCGCCCGATAGCCGAGAATCGCAAGTGGATCCTGCTATGTGACGATCCCCACCGAACCCTTTAGGTAGCGACCTTGGGGGAATTCCGAGCGCGAAGGATGATCCTCGCCATGCCCCCCACGCGCCACCCACAGCACCTCTCGCCCACTGAGACGTTTGGCGTCAGAAAGCATCTCATCGAACTCCGCGTCCAAGAAAAGCCCGGAGCAAGAACACGAAACAAACAGGCCGTCCGATTTCACCCGCTTGAGCGCCTCACGATTGAGCTTCAAATACGCGGCGCGCCCCGTGGGATGATCCTTTTTCTTTTTGATAAAAGCGGGAGGGTCGCAAATGACAACGTCGTAAGCACCAACAGGATATTGCGAGATCTCGCTTAAGATATCCGACTTTTTGACAACGACCTGCCCGGCCCCCACTCGCTCCACATTCCGTGAGGCGAGATCCAAAGCCGAGGCACTGGCATCGGCAATCGTGATCTCCGCCTTCGCACCGGCAGCCTTGACCGCATGAGCGATCTGAACCGACCACTGACCGACATAACAAAAGAGATCCAGCACGCGCAGTGGTCGTCCCTCATCAGTACATCGCTTCGCCAACTGCGAAACCATCGGCCACGACAATCTGACATTCAAGCGTTGATCGAGAAAAAATCCGGTCTTCTGCCCGTCGATGAAATCGACGTCGTATTCGACAAACGCATCACGAGTCACACTTTCGCCGATCTGAACCGCGATTGTCGCGCGCCGACCATCAAACTGCTCGCTCGGAAAACCTGCAGGCAGCAAACATTCGCGCTCCAATTTCGAAAGCCCTTCCATGGCGCGTGAAGAAGAATCCTGAGCCAGCACGATGATACGGGGAAGCTCTTGGCCTTTGCCGGCAAATGCACGCGCACGGCCCGGGAAATCCAGTAGCGCCTGTTTGATGTCCGGTAATAGCTGATCACCACCGGCGGTCGAACTCTGTACGACAAAAACTTGAGCGGCACTCGGTTTCGTCGTGAGGTAGCGATCAATGATAATGCCTGGCAACCCATCGGCTTCACCAAACACCATGCGGTGGCTGAAGCGGTCGACTTCCGTCACCGATCGTGCCCGAGCCGCCTTGGCAAAAATCTCCTTCAAGAGTTCTAAAACCGACACAACCGGAACACGGCTCAAAGCACGAAATGCGATGAGCGTCGCCGGATTTCCGTAGCCAAATGCGAGGAACTGGTCGCGTGAATCACGCAGTTCAACAAACGCTCCTGGAGGATGGCCTTTGGGACTTTGGTCCAGATCGTTCGAGAAAATCCAGGGGTGCCCCTTGGAGAATTTTTTCTCCAAACCTTGTCGAAGTCGCCAGATGGTTGGAATTTGTGGAGAAGCCACGTTTTGCTCCGATCGCTTGCGAGAAAACCTATGCAGCCGATCTGCCTGACTCCAAAGAACCGGTCAAGGGTCAGGTGACGGAATCCAAGAATACATGCAGAATTAGGAAATGCGGACATCTGGATCTTCCATTCTCGCTTTGTCGGCCATTGGCCTTCTTTCTATGCTCCCTCCCGCCGACACGGAGGCCAGCCGGGCGATCCCGCGCACTGTCGCCTCCAGCGAGAATGTTCGGCTCGCGATTCCGCGCGATCTTTCGGAAACAACCGAGCTAGGCCGATTGGGTCTTGATGTCGAACCCGCAGTTCTTCGCGATCGTACTTTAGAGTTTGTAGAAAGTTACATTCAGCACCGCCGCCAGGCACCGGCCTCTCGCGGCCGCCGCGTCGCCTCGGTGCCTCAGACAAAGTTCACCCGTGAATGCACAAGGCTGTTTGGCGACGCCGCGACATGGACTCCTCAAATGTCGTCACTGAAAGACCAAACAGCCGGAACAGCCGCGGCCCTTTGCTGGCTCGATCACGAACGTCGCCAGCGTTCGGACTCACAGGCTTCGGACTCCCGCCCACCGACGCGCAATGAACGACGCGATCTCGCTCAGCAGTTGATGAATCAAAAGTGGGACGCCGTACAGAACCTTCCCTACCAGTCAGTCGTCGGCGTCGTGGGCCTTATCCCGTCCTACAGCGAGATTTTCGCCACCGCAGAAAAGCTCTCGAAGAAATCCGAGTGCGTCGGCGCCAAGGCCGCGACCGCGCTTGCCTACAAACTCGAAGAATACTTTCCCGAGCAAGCCAACGTCGATCTCGCGCGCAAGCTCTACAAATATGGCGCACGCTGCGGCACCGATTTCTCAGGAGCCAAGGCCGCATATCGCCTGGCGCTTCTCGACATCTGGCGAAACGACTGTGACCGTGTTCCCGAACTGATGTCACAAGTCGAAAGCCATGTCGACGCTTCGCAGTTCCGTTCGCGAGCGAAGTATTGGAAGGCGTATTGTTCAGAAGTCCTCGGCAAAAAAACCATCAGTCGAGAAGCTCGTGAGTCCCTGCTGTTTGAATACCCGATGACTTTCCACAACCTCGCAGCCAACGGACAACACGAGAAATCCGTCGACTGGATTGTGCGCGGCGAAGCGCCGCCGATCGCCTTCCGTTCGCTTGTGCGCCCTGATCTTAATCCCGTCTTGCGCGCCGTCGAGGCCCTCACACTTAAGGACAACAAAGATCTGGCGTCGGATGTCGTCGATCGCAACGTCGGCCGTATCCAACAGATGGAGCCCGAAGTTCGACTCTACGTCGCTGCAATCATGCACAAAAACAACCAAGCGCTTTCCAAGTTTCGCGTGCTCTCATCGCTCTTTCAGGATGCGCCTCGCACAGTTTCCGGCCCCACGCTGAAACTCTTCTTTCCGCTTTGGTTTTACGACATCGTCCAGCCACAGTCTGGCGAAGAACTTGACCCTCTCTTGGTAACGGCACTCATCCGGCAAGAAAGCGCCTTCAACGTGCGCGCTCAATCACGAGTTGGAGCTCGCGGCCTGATGCAGCTTATGCCGGCGACAGCGCGTATGCTGGCACCAGTGCGCACAAGCCGCCTTTTTGACCCGAAAACCAATATCGAACTTGGAACAAAATATCTTCGCAAACGCCTGGCGCAGTACAATGGCGACGTCGAACTCACGCTTGCGGCGTACAACGCCGGCTTTGCTCGCGTCGATCAATGGAAACGACGCTATCCGACAGAGAACCGCCTCCTTTTTATCGACCTCATCCCGTTTCGCGAGACACGCGATTACGTTTCAACGATTCTCCGAAACTACTACTGGTACACACGCCTCTACGGCCCAGAGCTCGCGCTGCAGAGCCCTCGCCTCCCGACCTCTGTCGCCGGTCAGATTCGCTCTGTTGAAACGCCCGCGACATCAGGCTCGCTGCCAAGCGAGTTGCTGACTCCCGCGCAGATCGATCTTTCTCCGGTCTATCAGGCGATTATTCGCGCACAAGCCGGCGCTGCGCGCCAGCCCGCTCAGCATGAGTCCGCTGAAGTGATCGAAGTTTCGGCAGCCGGTGATGCGACGATTCCTACAAATGGTTCCGCTAGCGAAACCTCGTATTCCAACGAAACCGCGCCAGCAGAGGAAATCCAAAACCCGCCGACCGAAGCGTTCTGAGAATTGACTTCGGTCGATCCTCATTCAGAATACCTTCTATGATTCGATCGTTTCATGCACCAGCAATTCGTCTTTTGGCGGCCTTTGGCCTTTTGACCTTTTCCATCTCATGCGCAAGCCAGAGCCCGGCACCGGACTCCGGTGGAGTTCCGGCCCCTGTCGCCGGAAGCCCACTTGCGAAGGCGGACGCCGCGGCTGTGAAAAATCCCGCGAAATGGGCCGACGAACATCGCAAAGCCTGCGACAAGTATTACCCCGGCGCAATTCAAGCGGGCATTCGTCGCTCGTGCTACGTCGGCGGAGTCTTAGTCGAACGCTATTCCGGTTGGCCGGCGCGTGTTGCGGAAACAGGCTGCCGCCTTCAGTACGGCGAAGAGCCGACGGAAACCTTCGCCTGCTTGATCGGAACTAAAATCGCAGGCGAAATCTCCAAGGGAGAAAAACTGTTCCTCTCGAGCCTTCAAAGCTGCTCGGAGGTCTACTCTGTACGCACGGATCTCGACACCTATCTTCTCGAGTCCTGCCTAACGGGAGTTCACGCACAGTCCTTCATGTCGAAATACGACCGCTTCGAAACCTGTCGCCAGATCACACCTGAACGAAGTTTCATCGGCCCCTGCTCAGTTGGCGCGGCGCTCGCCTCGCTTGAAACCGCCAAAGAAGCAAGCAAGCCTGCCGAGCCAGCGGCGGACCATCGGCTTCAATGCGAAAAATACTTCGACCACCTTCGCTTCCATCAGGCCTACCGCTCGTGTCTCAACGCACGGGCCGTGAATCCAGAAAGCGAAGACCCTCTTACGCTTGATACGATTAAATCCCGCTGTGACAACATCGTCTCAGACAACGGCAACGATCACGAACGCGGGGCATGCATCATCGGCGCTGTTCTTTTAGAAAACAAACGCCGCGGTCAGAGCTCGGCCATCTTCGACGGCTGTGGCGTGAACCAAGTTCGCTATGAAGATCGCGATGTCTTGGGCTGCCTAGCCGCCGGAAGCTTTCTTTCGTTTTCAAACGCCAATACGGCCGATCGTTTTTGTCGCGAAATTTTCCGCGATCGCAAAAGCCTCGCACGCTCAGGCTGCCTGAATGCGATCTCGACGCTAAAAAACGCCCCTAGCACATCGCCGTCAACGAAACAGTAGCCCCCCACCTAAAAACGCCAACACCCAAAACGCCAAAGGCAGCTGTCTAAAAATAAGACAGCTGTCATCCGCGTTTGCGCCACTCCACGTTGCTTCCATGCCATCGCGCAATAGCGTCCGCCTGACCCCTTCGGGGATGGACCCTATATTGAAATATCCCATTCCATGATGGAACGCTTTTCGACTCTCAACCGCAAGACCGCCAAACTTCTTCGCCAATCGCTCAGTCGGTTCCTGGCGGCGATTCTAGCCGTGCAAATCGGCTTCGTTCCAGCGGGCATGGCTCTGAAAGTCCAAATCGACCAAGACATCAAACTGCGCATCAAGCAAGACGGCCAACAAGAGCGCGTCGGTCTTTTAAAGCGTGGCACAATCATCGAAATTCCCGACGAATATGTCGTGATGAAAAATGGCAAAAAAAATCTCGAACTCACGCTCAACAATTGGCTCCGACAAGCTGGCCACAAACCGCCACAAACCGAAAACGGTCCGGGCCTCTTTAAGTTCGATGGTGAAAAACAAGACTACTTTTTCCCAGTCACCATCGCCGAAGACGGACTCGCGCCAGGTTCGACGTTTCCTAAGGAACTCAAAAGCGCTCCGCTGTACATCGCTCTTGGGCACATCGTTCGCCGCGGCAATGCCCTCGTACTGACCGAAGACGCGCGCGTTGAGCCCGTGACTCCTCGCCAACGCCAAGAACAGAGCCCCGAAGCCGTCGCTCAACGCGAGCGACAACGCCAGGAAATGGAAGCGACAAGTCCTTGCGCCCAAGGGCTTTGCAGCCGCCCCAGCGACACATCGGATGGCGTAAAAAACCTCATTCGCGCAATCTCTCCGGCCCTCGCTGCCTCGGAAAGTCGTCGCGACCAAGTCTTCAAACGCACAAGCACAGATCTTGAGCGCATCGATCGCAACTTCCGACAATCTTGCGGATTCCCGATCAGTGAATTCACTCAGCTCGTCCGAAAACGGGCCGAGCAAGCAGGCGTTCCATCTGACATTCTGCTCTCTCTCATGACTCAGGAGTCTTCCGGACGCTGCTACGTCTTAAACTCCGAGGCCGACAACACTCAAAGTGTTGGTCTCTTTCAGATCAAATCAACCAACGCTTCCTATCCGCGCTGTACGTCTCAGCAAAAAGAGGTGTTGAAATCGCTTGGCTCGGCAAACCGATTGGCCACCGGGCCTCGCTGCTTGGAAAACCCTCTTCTTAACCTAGAAGAAGCCATCCGAGTCTTAAAAGACAAACGCGCCTCCGTTGTTCGCGGTGGGTTTGATCCAAACAAAATGCAGGACCGCGATCTCTGGCGCCTGGCGGTTTCTTCGTACAACGGCGGCCAGAAGTGGGTTCTTGAAGCCCGCGACGATCTCTTGAAATTCAATCGCATTCACGGAACCAAGCTCGACCCGCACAATTGGGAAGATCTTCGCTTGTTCTACTTCAGAAGCTGGCTCGATCCTAAGAGACGTCAAGCCATGGTCGGAAAACCAAATGGCGGACGCTCGCAAGCCAATTCGGTCGCCAATCTCTCATACACCGAAAACGTTGTCGGTCGCGAGTTAACGGAAGCGCATCGTCCAAGTCTTGCCTCAATGTGGATTGCCAGAGCGGAGAAACAGCAATGATCCGCGCCCTTTTCACGTGCCTGGCCTTGCTGCTACCCGCCTCGTCATGGGCGGTTGAGGAGCGCTGCGATCAGACCACGCTCGATGAAATCGAGTGTTACCGTCGCGTCGCCGATCGCGCCGAAGAGCAGCTCGAAAAAGACTGGAACTACCTCACCCAGCTTGCGCGATCACGCAACAACTCGTCACTTCGGCATTTCAACGCCGGAAACGTTGCCTACCGAAATTACGTTCTAAAAAACTGTGAGTCCGAAGGACACGATGCCTTGGGCGGCTCGTTAGAAGATGTGCTTCGCGAGAAATGCCGACGTGACACTTACTTGTCACGCCATCGTCTGTTTGAACGAATCGGCGAAAGCCATCCAATGGGCCGCACGGCGGAGAACGTCTTTGGCCGTCCGATTTGTAACTCGTTTCTTGATCGCAGCAAACCCATCGCACTTGGCCCCAGCGCTCGAATGGGGGACGTAGAGCTGCTTCGTCAAAAGCTTGATAAAAAGGCGGCGCAGGCCGTGGCCGAAGGGTTTCAAACTTCCGTCAGGACTCTTCTCCGGTCGACTCACGCTCAGGCAGAATCCTTGCGAACGGCCGACGCTGTCAGCACCTGCCAGGGAATCCTCATGGCCTTTTGCCCTCATATTTCCAACCTCCTAGACAGCCCTCTGGGAGAAGATATTGAGACCGAATGGCTTTCTCGGTGCCAAACCGAAATTCGTGGCGCATATTATAAGCGTGCAACCCAGCGCCTCCGCCAGCTCCAGCTCCTCGAGTCTTCGAACTGATCACGCGATCGGTTTCATGATGATTTCGGGGCTGAGTTTCGCCCTCGTCCACGCCGCCGTAAAATTCATCCCTCGAATTCCGGCTCATGAAGTCGTGACGATTCGCTCGGCAATTTCATTGATTCTAACCTGGTTTGCTCTCCGCCGTGCGAGAGTCCACCCCTGGGGACAAAACCGCCCGATGTTGCTCCTGCGCGGAATCGCCGGAACAGGGGCTCTGCTTTTGTACTTCTATACACTTCAAAGAATGCCGCTCGCGTCGGCGGCCACCATTCAGTACCTGCATCCGATTCTCACGGTCATACTTGCGAGCTTTCTTTTAAAAGAAAAAGCCACGGGCGGCCAATGGGCTTGTTTCGTCGCGGGTTTCGTCGGTGTTCTGCTTGTAAAGGGTTTCGATAGCCGCATCGAACCGGTAGACCTTGCGATCGGTGTTGCAAGCGCTTGCTGCTCAGCCATCGCCTACAACATGATCCGCGCCCTCCGACACGAAGACCACCCGCTGGTGGTGATCTTCTACCTGCCGCTGGTGAGCTTCATCATGGTCTCGCCTTGGACGGCTTTCCATTTTGTGATGCCTCAATGGCATGAGTGGCTTTTCCTCTTTGCGATCGGGGCTTTCACGCAAATCGCTCAATATTTCATGACTCGCGCCTATCACGCTCAATCACCGGCCAATATCTCAAACCTCAATTACCTTGGAATCCTCTACGCGACAGCGATTGGCTTTGTCTTCTTCAACGAAAACCTCGAGATGCTCGCGGCGGTGGGAATACTCTTGATCGTCGGCTCCGCAATGCTCTCCACGCATATCGCGACCCGCTTAAGAAAGAAGATCGGGAAGCCCGAAATTGTCGCTTGAGTCTGCCGCATATAGGCCCCCAGGCTGTCTTTCGCTAGGCCGCCCATGGCCGGCTCCCGCTGAGAATGCAAATAATTGATATTATTGATATTTTAGTCCGCCGTAGCGAGGCCTCGCAAGCCCGTCTGGTCTGGATCTTGTACCCCCTCTTGTCGAGACTTTAAACGAGTCTGAATTTTCGGTAACGGGAGGCTAGACATGAAAGTTCGATACACACACGTTATGACGACGCTCAAGATTGCGACCGTCTATACATTCGCGCTGATCACAGCGGTGGCTTGCGGAAAATTTGAAGCCAGCAACACACCAATCAAAGGTGCCACGGCAAACGGAACAGCCGCAGTCGTTCGTGATGGCGATACAGGTGGAGTATCGGGCGCCAACATGACTATCAATAAAGTTCAGACCGTATTCCTTGGAGTCGATGAGTTCGACGACTACGAATGGTCTCTCAAAGTGGATTTGAATCACGGCGGTCGAAACATGATTTTCGACATCTTCCCTAAAGTGAATCCGATCGTTCCAGATGCGGCATTTAAAACCGTGGGTTCTATCGATTACACAGCTCAGGGTGTTTGCGGAAACGAGCTTTGTTCGAAGTTTGTGGTCATGGTGAACATTCGTGACGTCACCACAGGTGCGACTGGCCAAAAGGTTCAGCTCTGGGATCTTCTCCAGAACAACACCGCAGCCCTACGCACACTGACTGACACGGACTTCTCGACGGTTGCGCAAGCCTACACGACCCTCACGGGCGAAGAAATCCCTTACCTCGACGGCGAATAAGCGGCACCTGATCTTTCCGTGCAACTGCACGGAATGCAGCGTAGCCGGGCTGGGCCCCGGCGAAGCGGCACCTACAGATCTTTGAAGCGGTCGACGGCCTTCATGAGCTCGCGCAAGATGCCGGGCTCATCGACCGCGTGCCCCGCATCCGATACGATCTTCAGGTCGGCCTCTGGCCACACACGATGCAGATCAAATGCGTTTTTCACCGGGCAAACCACGTCATAGCGACCATGAACGATCACAGCCGGAATCTTGCGAATCCGACCGACATCGCGAAGCAGCTGATCGTCCACTTCAAACCAACAGCCATTGATAAAGAAATGGCACTCGATCCGCGCAAGCGCCACCGCCATCATGTCGCCAGTGAACTTATCAAATGTCTTCTCGTCCGGGATCAGGTGAACCGTGCCCCCCTCCCAACCACTCCAGGCTTTCGCCGCTTCCACACGCACGTCCGCAGACTCGTGAGTAAGACGCTTGTAGAAGGCCTTAACCAAATCGCCTCGTTCATTTTCCGGAATCGGCTTTAGATACATTTGCCAGAGATCAGGGAAAATCTTGTCGGCACCCGACTGATAAAACCATTCGATCTCTTCTTTGCGACAAAGGAAAATCCCCCGCAGCACAAGTGAGCTCACGCTCTCGGGGTGCGTCTCTGCATAAGCAAGCGCCAGAGTCGAGCCCCAGCTTCCGCCAAATACCATCCACTTCGAAACTCCAAGATGCTTTCGGAGTTTTTCGATATCCCCTACAAGATCCCAAGTCGTGTTGTTACGAAGCTCGGCGTGTGGACGGCTTTGTCCCGCGCCTCTTTGATCGAAGAGAATGATTCGAAAGTGCTTGGGATCGAACAAGCGTCGATGAAAAGACGAAAACCCAGCTCCCGGACCTCCGTGCAAAAACACGACAGGCTTGCCTTCGGGATTTCCGACCTCTTCGACGTAGAGTTCATGCAAGTCGGAAACACGAAACCAGTACTTCTTGTACGGCTCCACCACAGGGTAAAGAAGCTGCTCCACACTTGAGGACTGATCAGTTTGAATGTCCGCCATATTCTTCCTCCGAAAGTTTTCGCGACGCTTTTGCGCCAAGCTCTTTAAGCTTTTGCGCGCGTCCCACCAGATTTCCCGGTCCTTCACTAAGCCGCCTTCGCGCTTGTGCCAATTTGCTTGAGGCTTTCTCCAGTTCGCTAGCCGCCGCTTGAAGCTCATCGTCAAACGAAACGAACTTGTCGTAGAGCTTTCCCGCTTCGTCTGCAATGAGAAGCGCGTTCTTGTTTTGCCGGTCCCGAGACCAGAGACTTGCTACTGTTTTCAAAGTCGCAAACAAGGTTGTCGGTGAAACCACCGTCACACCGTGCTTCTCGCCCTCTAGCAAAAGACTCGGTTCGTAGCGCAAAGCCTCGATCCAAGCAGGCTCAATACGGGTGAACAGGAAAACCAGCTCCGGACTCTCGACTCCACGTGCGCGGTCGTAATGCCGCGAACCAAGACCTTGAATATGTCGCCGAATCGACGCGACATGCTCTTTTAGAGCCTGACTTTTCTCTTCATCCTCTGTCGCCCGACAGTAGCGATCCCACGCCGTTAAAGAAACCTTGGCGTCCACAATGAGGGACTTCCCGCCCGGCAAATGAACGACAGCGTCCGGTCTCAATGTCTCGCCGTCCTGGCCAGTCAGTACACTCTGAGTTTCAAACTCGTGCCCCTCGCGCAGACCACTGCTTTCAAGAAGCTGCGTCAGCAGAATCTCGCCCCAATCGCCCTGAGCTTTGGTGTCGCCGCGCAAAGCCTGCGAAAGCGACTGCGTTTCCAAAGCCAGACTCTGCACTTCCTTTTCGAGATGAAAACGTTCGCGTCCTTCGCGTTCGTAGGTCTCACGCACAAGGGTTTCGAACTCCTTAAGCTTTTCACCAAGCGGAAGAGCGGCCTTCACGGTCGCAAGTTCGACCTCCGCCAGTGCTGCTTTTTTCAAAAGAAAAAACACATAGCCTGCAAGAGCCAAAAGAGCGAGACAACTAATAAAAAAGAGGCCGGCCCAGAAGCCGGCCTGATCGGTGAAGTTCACCTAGTCATCATCCTTCTTAGAACTTTGTAAGAAGCGAAACAGTTGTGGTCGTGTCACCCTTCACTTTTCCAGCCGGTGGCAAATTCACGTGCTCGTACTTCCAAGAAATCTTGCTGGAAAGACGGCTCGAGATCGCAGCCGACAAAGCCGTCTCAGAGGTCAAGCGCCAGTCATCCGAAGTTTTGAAGTTCGGTTGGTACTTGGTCTCGTGCGTGAAATCCGAGGTCGGAGTGATCTTCCACTTGTAGAGAATCGCGCCTCCGCCCGACATGAAGGTTGGATGAGTGGCGTCCGTACGTTCTTCATCCGTGTAACCGATAAGGAGTTCTGTCTTGAAGTTGTGTTTGTCCGTGTTCACGATCAGATAACCGATACCCACCGAAGAGATATGACGGTTTTCAAGACCGGCAAAACGATTCTTCAAATATCCATGCTCCGCAAACAGGTCGAACACATCCGAAAGCTTGCGACCAGCTCGTCCCGAGATTTCAAATGATTCTTGCGTCTGAATCTCCTGACTAATTGTCGTGAGATACTTACTTTTCAGGTTCACCAACCATGGGTCCGGCTTGTAAGTCAGATCCGCCGCGACGCCTGTTGTTTGGTTCTGCGTGTTTCCATTGGTCACGATCGAACTAACTTCCGCTGTTCCTTCGTAGTCCTTCGCTTCGGCCGCCGGTGCCGCCGCCGGTGCCGCCGCCGCATCGTCCTGTGCTTGAGCCATCGAGGCGCCAAACATTAGGCCTACCGCCAATACCATTGCCGAAGTGAAAATCGTTTTTTTCATCTGAGTGCTGCTTTTCATGGGTCACGATCCTTTCAGGGAACTCTACTTCTTGCCTACAACTTCTTCTTTCAAGACTTTCTTCGCAAATACGAAAACCACGAGTGCGACGATGAAGAAATCAATCAGCGCCGCAAGCACGGGGCCGACACCAAACTTCGTCTCGCCAACCGTGACTGCAAGAGTACGCCAGTCACCCGACGGCAGCAGGAGCCCGACAAATGGCATGAGCAGTTCTTTAACAACGGCATCAACCATTGCATTGGCTTTGCCGCCGATAATAACAGCGATCGCAAGACCGATAACACCGTAGTTCTTTAAAAAGGCTATGAATTCTTTGGCCATGATCTACCTATCCTTAATACCTATTCTTTGAGAGGTGGTCGGATTGAAATATCGAATCCGCAAAACTGCAACAAGGTCCCTCGCGACAAACGCTGCGTCGTGTCGCCATGGGCTTAACACAATACTCACTTCGGTTTGGACACGGCTCATTCTTCGAGTACGATTTTGCTGTGCTGACGACGAAATACACACAAACATCACTCCCCCTGCTCTCCCACCAAAATCACTTCGAGTTTGGGTACGAGCGAGACGGTGTTTTCCACCCCTTCTCTGCACGAAAAAACAGCACGGACTCGTGGACCGTGCGCTACGGCCGAAGCCAGCGCATGCCAATGGGCTTTCGTTCGGAATGTGGCGAAACCGCTCGCACAATCCGACGAGACACGAACGAGCCCATCGTCGTTCTCTTTTCAGGCGGTGCGGATAGCGAGGTCGCACTGCGCGCGTTTGCAGAAAGCGGGATCGACGTCTCGGTCGCAATTCTCCGCTTTGCGGAAGACCTTAATATTCATGACTACGCCTGGGCCGTGATGATTTGCGAAACGCTGCGGGTGCCCTATCGGTTCTATGATCTCGACCTTCGCAAGTTCTGGAAAACCGAAGCCATCGAATACGCCAAAGCCACTCAGTGCGTTTCCCCTCAGCTACTATCGACAATGTGGCTGGTCGATCAAGTCGAAGGTTACCCGGTTTTGGGAAGCGGTGAACACTATATCGCCAAACGCCCTCCGGCGAATCCTTCTCAAGCAAGCGAGGCTTATCCAAGAACTCATTGGGATCTCATAGAAAAAGAAAAGATCGCGGCTTGGTATCGGCACTTTCTCGTGCGCGGCCGAAGCGGTTGCCCGGGTTTTTTTCAATACACACCCGAACTCATGCTGTCTTGGCTTGTCGACCCGATGGGGCTCGATCTTTGGAATGACCGAATCCCCGGCAAGCTTGACTCCATGTCGACCAAGCTTCGCTTTTACAAACAACACTTCGATATCAAAGACCGCCCCAAATACTCGGGCTTTGAAAAACTAACGTCCGAAGATCTTCTCTTCCGCACGACGCTCTACGATTTATTCTCCGATGCCGACTGGGCTTATGCGACGCCTGTTCCTTACCTCGTGCGTTCGCTCTCTCCGAAACCAGAATCCTATCCGCCTTCAGAAGTTCTCAGTCAGGCTCCGATCTCGCTAGGTGAGCCTGAGTTCCCAACTCCCTATCGCTACAAAATGAGCAGGCCGGTTTGAGCCTCTTTAACTACACTTGGAAACAACATTTCCAGTTCGGCTATCTGAAGCCAGAAAGCCCTCAGACCGACGCATACGTTCGCTGGATGGCAAAGCGCGAACAGGCCGAGGAAGTCTTCGTTGCCAAGTACGGCCGCGGAGAATTTGCGTTTCCTACTTGGCGTGAGGCCAATCGCGAAGCCGCCCGGCGCATTCTGCTAGAATGCCAAGCACGGAATCTGCGGCCTCTGATCCTGTACAGCGGTGGCCTTGATAGTGAAATCGTCTTGCTGTCGTTCTTAGAAGCGCGGGCCGCTCTGGCAAATGAAAGCCTTGTTGGTCATGACCTTGAAATCGACATCGCGACTTTTCGCCTGGCAAACGACGCCAACCAACATGACATCCTCTACATTCAAAAGTTTCGTCAACGCGTAAAGGACTTGGGGCTCTCCGATCTCGGGCTCCAGTTTCACGAGCGCGAACTCGATGCGCTTACGTTTTGGAAAACCGACGAGTTCATGGAACTTGCTCGAAAACATCAGATCGTCAGTCCCATCGTCGTCTGCCAGCTATGGCTCTGCGAAGAAATGCTAAAGGCACGCGCCGACTACCTTCCCATCATCGGGCAAGGTGAGATCCACCTCGTAAAAGCGACGCCGCCTGGTTACGAACCGGGAATTAGTCCTTATCTTCCAAGCAAGTGGTCCATCGTCGAAACAGAAAATCTCTGCGGTCTCTACCGCTACTTCATCCAACGCAAAACACCCGCTGTTCCGGGATTCTTTCAATACATTCCCGAGCAATTTGAAGCGCAACTGAGAACCAATCGCGTCTTGCATGAACTCATTTCCAATCAACGCGTTGGCAAACTCGGTACTCGAACCTCCAAACCTGAGATCCTCGCGTTTGACTACCCCGAGCTGGAGACTCGTCCAAAGTTTCACGGGTTTGAAACTATTGAGGCCGAACACGACCGCGTTCGCAAACATCTGGGTACCGTTATGGCCGAATGCGAAGGCCATTGGTACAAAGAAGTCTTCGAACTCTATCGCGACGTACGGCCGCTTGAGCTCACAAATAGCCTTCAAGATAAATCCCCCCACACAGCCCATGATGACTGGCAGTTCTTTTTTGGAAAGCCGGGAGCTCCGCCCCATGCAAGACGGCTTGATGTACAAGACATTTTTGTAACCGAGTGGGCGTCGCCCGACTCGGTTCTCAAAACCTGGAAGACCGCATCTCAACTCGGCCTCAAGGACGCAGCCGCACAGATGACGACCGCGGCAAAAGCCTTTCTCGCGAAATACCCCAAGGCCACACTCTTTCACGACGGCTCAGCTCTTGCGCGGTGGCTGCACGCTCTCATGAGCGAAATCACGCAAACAGAAGTGCCTATCATAGATGCCCGAGCAATTCCTCGTCTCCACGCTCATGACGTTTGCAGAGATCTGTTTTTAACCGACCTCACCGGCGACACTGATCTCTACTTGCAGTTCAAGGCCTGCGCTTCGTTTCTTCAATCCAACGATGGTGTTCTCATCTTGCCACGTCTAAACCCCAGACTACATGCCGAGCCTCTGTTTCAATCCGGCAATTCGTACACCTGGATCGAAAGCGAAAAAGAGGCACGCCTCTTGGCGTCGCTGCATGCAGTAGCCGGTCGGCAGTCGGTGATGCACCGCCTGGCACTCCCTTGGACGAATCAGTCTCTCGTCGAGGCCTGCCTGTGCCTGGTGCGAAACATCGGCTGGACGGAATGGCTGGAAGAACAAACTCCTCAAAACCAGGAGACCGCGCAGCTTTCGCAAACTCGCTACGAATCAGTTCGTCATCGTACTCAAGGACTTCTCGATCAAGTTCCACACCCGAAGCTTCCCTACATGAATGCGACAACCGTCCTTCGGCTCGAGCAAGATCTCAAGCCAGCAAGTCGCCTACACGATGGCATCGCGCCTCTTCGTGGCGTTTTAGCGAAGCATCATCTTGAAGAAGTTCCGCTTTCGGAATGGGTGCCCCTGGCATCTCATGCCACGACAGACTTTCGCTTAGGCGGCAATCTCTACTACCGACAAACTCTGCGCGGCCTTGACCTCTTAAGCGAAAACTCGAGAATTGCCGTCGGAATCCGTCGCGATGGCAAAGTCGTCTCTTCAGCTCTTTTACAAGTTCTCGACCCCGACGGTCCTAACGGTAAGGGCGTCTTGCGTATTCGTTCTGTTACGACAGATTCCTTACATCGACGCCAAGGTCTCGCGCGTGAGCTGGTGCAAAACATTTCGGCCGCAGTCGACGAAGCTCTCGCCTCATCCTTTGCAAGCATCGAAGTCTGGGCGGCGCCAGAAATCTTGTCAGGATTTCTTTCGGCTGACTTCAAGCCCGCCGAGAATCTTCTCGACCGAGCCGAGTTTATTCACGATGTACAACAAGATCGACTGATCGAATCCACGCGCCGACTGAAACCGCTTCGCCGAAGCCTCGTTGGAAAGAACTTATGAACTTAAGTTCCGCACTCGTGCGTGCGCGCCTACTATATATCTTGGGTTTGCTCTATCTTCTGGTGGGCTACCTTGGCACCAACGAGTTCGCCGCACTCAATCCCTGGGGGCGCCCCGCACTGCCTATCGCGACGACGTTTGACCACGCATTGCCTTTTGTTCCATGGACCGTCGTGTTTTATGTCATGTACTACCCGCTCTTGGTGACGCCGCTATTTTTCTCGCGCTCGCCAGAAGCGTTAAATAGGATGTCGCTCGGACAAGCCGCAATGAACACGATCTCCTATGTGATCTTCGTGCTCTTTCCGACTCCGATCGAGCGACCACATGCCGTTCCCGTGGAAGGCGCTTTTCATTTCGTCTTGGATCTTTTGTTTCGAGCGGATCATCCGTACAACACGTTCCCAAGCCTGCACGTCGGTCAAACATGCATCTTGGCTCTCTTCTATCTTCGGTATTCCGCGGATTGGATATTTAGTCCATCAGGCGTAAGCATCGCAAAAAATCGAGCCGGGCTCGCGGTCGTCATCTTCCACGCGGCCTCAAGCGTTCTCGTCGCGGCAAGCGCCGTTCTCATCAAACAGCACTACCTCGCCGACATCTTCGCCGGCGCCCTCTTGGCCTACGCCATGTCCCTCATCTTCTTTGCTCGCCCGCGCTAGCGAATCAAAACTACCGCAGAATGAAAATCGCTTTGTTACCCTTAGAAACAGCCTGACTCTCGAAACACCTCTGAAAATCGGAATCATTTGTAACAAGCAACGAGAAAGTACTTTTCGAAAAAAGATTTGCGATCATAGCATCCGGACCTCGAAGTCCATGTTTTCCCATGAGGCGAACCATATCCGACCAAATAAGCGGCGTTTCAATGTATTCAGATGTCTGACCATCTAAAACCTCGACAAAGTTTAGGCCGAGTTCTTCTTCAAGAATTCTCCACTCCGCGAGCAGCTTTTCATCGACGTAACACGAGCAGAAGTCTTCCCATTTGAAAGAACTGGATACCTCCGCGAAGGCCATGCGGAGCTTCTTAAGTCGAGCCTCGTCCACTTTGTAGGATCGGCCATCTCTGGCATGAGCCGTACTCTGGTCGCGGATGTTCTTCAGAAGATTCCAAATGTTCTTATGAATCGAAGCCGAACTCATCGATTCAAATAACTGAATCATGCCTTGAGTAACCTGTTTGCGAAAAATGAGATCAATGAACTCCATACGGCTAACTACGTTTACGAATATGGGGATTTTCCTATCCGTGATGATATCGAGAGCATTCTGGGCTTGCTGATAGAGTCGATCATCGTCGAAGGCCGCCGCATAGAGAAACCCCGTATCCGCCAAGCAGCCTGCGAACCCCGGTTGCTCCAGATAGTTCGATAGCTCAAGTAACGATCTAATGATTTTCACGGAGTGTCCAAATCGCTCTCCGTTTCCAGAGATCTCGCAACCCGCTTCTTATCAATTTTTGGTTCTTCGGTCTGATTGAGAATTTCCAGCCAACTCTTTGGCGGAGGACGAATCCCAATCTCCTTCAATCGCTCCGAGAGACGACGCCATGCTCCTCTTTGCGGAACATTCAAATTCTCATTTTTCACAGACGCCTCCTTCTTCAAGTGCGGCAACAAGAGCACTTGTATCGTTGTACAACGACACTCTAGAGGCGTCTAAGTATCTGAATTTACGATTTTTCTGCGACCGCCGACCGGACAGATAAGAGAATGACTCGAAGCCTAGGATGCGCACACAATTCCGACGATCTAAACACATGGCGAGTAGACACTATTCAACTTCCACCACCGCCGTTAGCGGTGATTTGCTCAAGAACCTGTTTTGGAACTCACCGGATTCCTCGGAGGAAGTTTGTACGGAATTAGAATGAGATTCACGCCGTTTCCTCTCATGTCCCCGACCTCCCCATCTAGGCCTGCTTGTCCATCAAGGCCTTTATTGCCTCTAGGTCCTTGTGGACCAGCCACGGCCGTTGGGCAGCCATTAGCCGGTGTGCCAGGAGTCCCACCTAAGCCACCGATGTACCCGACCTCACTCCCTTTACCTCCGTCGCCTCCACTGCCTGCCGTAAAATACACGGTTACTTTAAAATCACGGTGCTCTTTAACATTGAAGTAGATCGAACCAGCTTTGCCGCCTTCGCCACCGTTCTCTCCGGACGGACCAGGGTCTCCCCTCAGTCCTGGCTCACCGTTTGTTGGAGCGGCATCGCATACCACTTGGGAGTCACACGGGACGTCTCCCATTGTGCCCCGACAAGGTAGAGCTCGGGTGCGACTTTTTCCAGGACGCCCTGGGGCACCTTGCTTTTCAGGCTTGGGAGTATCCAACGAGAGTTTACCCTCTTTGATCTTTTGATCGCCGCTTTTTCCAGGAAGCCCCTTCGCTCCCATCAGATGAACATACAGTTCACCTTCCGCAATTTCGGCATCGATATTTATCGTCGAACCGCCAGACCTACCATTCACCAACAG
>CAUJGS010000095.1 GCA_963170185.1 Bdellovibrionota bacterium | reverse complement strand
AGCGCCATGCGCCGTCGTCCAATTCGGCAGGCGGTGCCAGGGTCAGACGATGTTCTTCGAATTGAATCTCGGAAACCATGACCTTTAGTTTATCGCCTCGCTTTTTATTTTCGAAGCTCGAGGCCTCGGTTAAGTCACGCCACTTGGAGCGCGGCAGAAGACCCGATACACCTGGACCAAGGTTGACGAAGAGCCCATAGGTTTCTTTGCGTTCGACAGTTCCTTCGTGAATAGAGCCTACTGGGTAGTTCACGGGAACCTTGAGCCAAGGATCGCCCTCGCCACCGGCTTGTTTCAACGAAAGCGCCACACGTAGGCGATCGTTTTCCTCGGAGACACGCATCAGGATGACTTCGACGTCTTGGCCTTGGCGAACGACTTCCGCCGGATGTTGCGTGCGTCCCCACGCCAATTCAGAAATCGGAATCAGTCCCTCGACACCGTCTTCCAAGAGACAGAACGCGCCGAAGGTCTCGAGGCGAGTGATGCGGCCCTTTAGGCGGTCGCCAGGTTTACGCGAAAGCATGAAAGCGCCTTCACCCTCTGCGCGTTGAAGCTCGAGAAGCTTTCGGCGCGAGACGACCATGTTGCGGCTTTCAAGCTGCGTGATAAGGAAGTCGAAAGTCTTTCCGATGTAATCTTGCGGGTCGTTTGAAGCGCGAAGATCGATTTGTGAGAACGGGCAGAAGGCGCGTTTTCCTTGAACCTCGACGCGGTATCCGCCTTTTACGGCTTCTGTGACTTTTCCTTTTACGGGAAGTTCGAGATCATGCGCATCTTCGAGAGAGTCGACGTCGTCTGATCCCCCAAGAGAGTCGTGGCGTTTTAAGAGAAGCTCACCTTCGCGCGTGCGCACGACTTTGACTTTGATCTGGTCGCCGACTTTGAAAGTTAAGTTCCCATCTTTGTCTTTGAGATCCAGCGTCGGGATTTGGCCGTCAAGCATCGATCCTGTCGAGACGAAAGATGACTCTTTGCCGATCGAAAGGATTTCGCCGGTAAACTGGTCGCCAACTTTGAAACTCCGGCCCGGGCCTTCAGATTCTGCAAAGAGAGTTGCGAAGTCTTCGACGGAGTTGGACTTAATTTCGTCACCGAAAATGTCAGTTTTATTGGATTTGCTCATTTTGGAACCTTTTTGAAGCGAACTTTTTAAAGCCAGAGGCGAAATTCTAACGTGAAAAAACGGGGGTCTCAAGAGGGGAAAAATGAACCGTTTCAACCAAGTTGAATCTGGCTAGAAAATCTTGTCAGAGCACCTCGTCAGATTGCCGTTTTTGGTCGCAGGCGACACTATTACCTAGGGAAAAGGGGGAGGCGAGGGACTAGCCAGGAAGCCTGGCTCGGTGCTAAAGTCCTCGCCCTATGAAGCCCGTTGCAAACAAACTCTCTCTCATTTTCTCTTCGCTGATCCTCTGTTTGGGGCTCGCAATCGGTATCGATGCCTTGGCGCAATCCAGCCAACCGATTAATTGGAGTGTGAGGGCGCTTAAGGTTGCGACTCCAAATCCGAAACAGCCGGGCGCATTCTATATTCACTGCAAACGTGTCGACTTCTCGCCGCTGTTTCAACTGACTCCCGGACAGGACTCGTCGGTTTCCCTCTTTGATCAGGACAACAACTGTCTACACCTGAAGGCCTCAACTCTGACTTTGGACCTTCGTGAGACGGGCGTTGCGGAATCCGGCGCAAGAATCTTTGAAACCCGCGTGACTCGCTACGAGCTCAAAGGTTCGGTTCGTACATCAAAACTTAAGGGTGGGGAGTCGGAGTTTCAGTCGATCGTTCAAAAGCGTCAGCAGATCGGCCAGGTTCCAATTCCGTACAACGAAGGTTACTTCTTCACATCGGACGACGAGGTTTACTTCGGTGAAGTGGTTTCAAGCGACGTGGTTCGTTTGGAATGCCGGCAGTACGTTCACACGATCTTCGGTTATGTGAACCCTGTAGGCGCGCGCTATCTCACATGCCAGTCTGTCGAAGGCAGTGTTTTGAATATGGCGGCCTTGATCGTTGATTCCGCGATCCCAGTTCGCTAAGTCGAAAATCCAGCGGCCATCGCCCCTAAACGCGAGTCGCCAAATTGATGACGCGGTATTTTAAGAATGGTCGAGATGAAAATGGCGTGTGAACATCTGCGCAATGAATATCTGGGAAGAGAAGTTTGAAGCGAAGCTTCGCAAGATGTCTTTTGAGGAGGGTTTAAAGCCAGATCCTGCTCATGATATCCTTCATTTTCGTCGAGTCGTGGCGACAGCTAAAAGGCTTGCGAAAATAGAAAATGCAAAACTTGAAGTCGTGATTCCGGCGGCTTGGCTGCACGATTTTGTGGTCGTGCCGAAGAACGATCCGAGACGAAGTCAGGCTTCAAGACTATCTGGGAAAGCCGCGCTGATTTATCTCACTGAGTGTGGCTATCCAAATGATCATTTTCATGAAATCTCTCATGCGATTGAGGCGCATAGCTTTAGCGCTGGGATTGAAGCAAAGACCTTGGAAGCCAAAATCGTGCAAGATGCAGATCGTCTTGACGGACTTGGTGCTATCGGGATCGCGCGATGTTTTGCAACCGCTGGTCTCATGGGCCGGGCCTTTTACGGTGAAAATGACCCATTTTGTGAAACGCGTGAGCCTGATGACCAAGCGTTCACGATCGACCATTTTTATAAGAAACTTTTTAGAACTGCGGAGACTCTTCAGACTCGCGCGGGACGAGAGGAAGGGCTTCGACGGGTCGCCGTTATGAAGCAGTACCTCAAGGACCTTTCGGTCGAGATATAAGGGGTGAGAACACGGCCGAGCATGTGGAGGCCACACTGCCAAACGGCCTACGGTTGATGATTGATTCCGGATCTTTGCTGGCTACAGGCTCTTAGAAACTGCAATTTTCCGCCTTCAGATGACAGTTTCATCGTGTCCGAAGATGCGACGATAGTGTTTGATAAACCAGTTCTGGAACCGGTCGACGTAAATGTGGGCTGCCGGAATCACGACAAGGGTCAACAGTGTTGAGCTAATCGTTCCTCCGATGACGACGATCCCGAGGCTGGTTCGCGATTTTGACGCTTCGTTGAGACCAACTGCGACAGGAATCATGCCGGCAATCAGTGCGAGGCTTGTCATGAGAATCGGACGAAGACGTGTTTCACCGGCTTTTACAAGGGCGTCGATTCTTGAGACTCCTAACTTCTGCTGCTCGGTCGCGAAGTCGACGAGGAGAATCGAGTTTTTGGTCGCAAGTCCCATCAGCATCACACATCCAATCATCGAAAAGAGATCGAAGTTGGAGCGTGTTATCCAAAGCGCCAAGAACGCGCCACATGCGGCCAGCGGGATGACGAGCATGATCGTAAATGGCGTAAAGAACGAGCCATAGAGACTGGCAAGAACCAAGTAGATAAACAGCATCCCAAGGCCAAGCGACACGAGGATGTTTGTCATAAGCTCCGCAAAACGTTCGGCCTCACCGGCGAAACTGTAGGTGACACCCAATGGTGGTTTGAGTTCCGTTTTAAAGAGTTCATTGAGTTCCTTGATCGCGCCACCGATGCCTGAGCCACCGGGCGTCATGTCGGCCGAGATTTGAATATAGCGACTGCGGTTCTCACGAAGAACGGTCGTAGGGCCGCTGACTTCTTTCAGTGTTGCGACACTTGGTAGTGGTACGAGTCGTTGCGAAAGGTTTGGAACGTGAAGCTTGTCAAATTGAGTGCGCAAGTCGCGTTGGTCGTCTTGCAGGCGAACGCGGATATTGTAGTCGAGTCCTTTTTCTCGATAGAGCGCAGGTGTGCGACCTTCGATAAGGACTCGAAGCTCCTCACCAAGAGAACCCATCGTAACACCTGTAATAGCGGCTGTTTGGGGCTTCAATACGACTTGAAACTCAGGCTTTCCCTGGCGGAACGTGCTGTCTGGTTGTTTTAAGGCTGACATCGTCTGAAGCCGTTCGATCACTTTTTCTGAGAATGGAACCAAAGCATCAAGATCTTGCCCGATGAGATTTAAGTTAAACGCACGGCCACCTTGCGAGGGCTGATCGGTCACGATGGGCTTGAGATCAGCTAAAGGTTTTAGGGCTTCGGTGACGAGCTCTTTTACTTTCGTCGTGTTCTCTTTACGTTTTTTCGAGTGCACCAGGCGAATAAAGAGGTTCGATTTATTGCTTTCGCTCTGGCCAGTTCCGATGGTGGTTAATACGTCTTCGATCTGAGGAATTTTAGCCAAAATCGCTTCGACCTTTTTTGCGGCCTCATCGGTTGCATCAAGGCTTGAACCGGCAGGGAGTTCGATCTGCACGAAGAATTCCCCGTTGTCTTGCGGAGACATGAAGGTGAAGGGAACTTTCGTCGCGATGAAGATCGAGGCAAAGAACACCAAAACAGATGTCACCAAAGTTTTGATCGGATGGCTCAGGCACCAACCAAGCAAACGAACATAGCGCTTTTCAAGACCGGCTTGCCAGCGATCAAAAGCCTGAAGTGTGCGTTTGTTCCAGCGTCCAAGCCAGCTTTTTGGTTCTGCCGGGTGAACGTCTTTTCCGCCAGCGTAAGCCGAAAGCGCCGGCGCGACAAAGAGACCATCAAAGAGACTCACAAGCATGGCAAAACAAACCGTGAGGCCGAATTCAGTAAAGAACTGACCAACGATTCCGTCTAAGTTTCCGATCGGGCCAAATACCGCTAGGATTGTGGCTGTCGTTGCAATGACGGCCAAGGTAACTTCTTCGGTACCAAGAACGGCCGCTTTCTTTGGGGAAAGGCCCTGTTCTAGTTTTCGGAAGATGTTCTCTCGCACCACGATGGCGTCATCGACAAGAAGGCCGATTACGAGGCTAAGCGCGAGAAGGCTCATGATGTTAAGCGAGAAGCCAAAGATCGACATGAAAATAAAAGCGCCGAGTATCGAGTTCGGTAGAGCAAATCCGGTGATAAGGGTCGACTTGAGGCTACCTAGGAAGAAGTAGACGACAAAAATCGTGAGAATCGTTCCAAACGCAATCGATTCATAAACGTCGTAGACGTTGGCGCGAATTCGGCGACTGGCGTCGTTGACGAGTTTCAGCTTTGCCTTGATGCCCTGGGCTTCGAGATCTTTGTTGATGGTCGCGACCTTTGCGATGACATCATCGGCGACTTTAACCGTGTTGGCGCCGGACTGACGGAAGACGTTAAAGAGCAGGGCTTTTTGTCCATTGAAACGTGAGCGTGAGGTTTCGTCCTGAAGCGAGTCGGTGATGGTGGCTAGTCGTCCAATTGTCACCGGGTAAGACATATCCGTGGCGCGAAGCACGGTGTTTGAGATTTCCTCGAGGGTTTTGAATTCCGCCAAAGTTCGAAAGGAGTTCTCTCGATTTCCGGACGAGATTTTTCCAATTGGGATATTGCGGCCGGCGGTCGCAAGGGCGCCGACGACGCTGGAAGCCGAGATATCGGCGGCAACCAGCTTGCGATGGTCCAGCTGCACGTGAATTTCGCGTTGCCGGCCGCCGAGGATGTCGACTTGGCCGACCTGATCGACTTGTTCAAACTGCGGTGAGATTCGTTCTTTTGCGAGATCGTAGATTTCGGCATCGGTCATATCGGCTTGCAGCGCGATCCCGAGAATCGGCGAGTCCGACGGGCTGACTTTTCTTGTGATTGGCGGGTCGACGTCGTCGGGCAGAAGCCTTAGCGCGTTGGTCACTTTGGCGCGCACCTGTTGTTCGACATAGTCGAGATTGGACTTAAGGTCGAACTCGGCGATGACAAGACTGATGCCTTCGCGGTTTTGCGACGAAATCTTTTTGATACCGGCAATCGTGGCGACTTGTTCTTCAAGAACCCGAGAAACGGCGCTTTCCACTTCTTGTGGGCCAGCACCTGGGTAGATCGTCACGACAACAATAGTTGGGAAGTTGACGTCGGGATAAAGATCGATGGGAAGTTTTATAAGCGCGAGGAGACCAAGTGCGCAAAGAAGAATCACGATGCTGGCAATGAAAACAGGCTGGCGAACGGATAGCTTGGCTGGTGTCATGCCCGAACTAACTATGGCGCCAAGTCCTAGGCAAGTGCAAAAAATCGCTTACCTAGGACGTCTGGCTTACTTGCAGCTTCCGGCGTTTGGGTAAGCCTTTTTCATCGCGTTGTCGCACTGTTTGCGTGATGAATCGGGCAGGTTGGCGCAGGTTGCTTGCGCCATCTTGATGGCTTCGCACTGATTCATCGCGGCGCCTGGTGAGACGGGCTGTCCGTGAGGGTGCGAGGCGGCCTTCTTATCGGTTTTCGGGCATTCGGCTTTCAAAAACTTAAAAATGTGCTGCCCTTTGATTTTCACCCCTTGAGGGCCGTCTACATCGTAATCGGATCGCACCGTGTTTTTGTCGACATGGATGAGGTTGGCGACGACTTTGATGCGAGTGCCATCCGAGGTTACGCAGTCTGCACTCCATTTGCCTTCGGTTTCGGTGTCTTTGAGCACTTTCATGTCGCACTTCTGACCGTCTGGGATGTGGGCCGAGTAGTCGTCAGTCGAAGGGTGAAAGCAGACATCGCCTTTTTGGGTATGTGTCATGCCCATCACTGTCGAGGTCGTCTCCCGCGAGTAGAGGCCATCGGGATGAAACGGAAACTTCTTAAGTGGGCCGTTGATACTAGCTGCAAGCGCCGAGTCGCCAACAAAAACGCCGAGAAAAACGCCGACAAGGACTAAAACTGATTTCATGATGGGCCTCCACCATGATTATCGAACCGCGATTTTGAAAGGGTCAACTGTTGAGTGCGTCGATTTGGGAGTTGAGAGTCCAAAGATCGTAGAGCCAGCCGAGAAGAAAAAAGCCGCCCGTGCAAAGGTAGATCACGCCGGTGATCCATTTTCCCATATAGAATCTGTGGATGCCGAACATGCCAAGAAAGGTAAGAAGGCCCCATGCGATATTATAGTTGTAAGGACCGGATCGAAACTTCAGCTGCGCTTTTTCCGCCATTCCGGGAATGAGAAAAAGATCAATAAGCCAGCCAATACCCAAGAGCCCAAGCGTACAGAAATAGAGCGTTCCGGTTAGCTGACGTCCGTAGTAAAAACGGTGCGCGCCTGTAAAACCAAAGATCCAATAGAGATAGCCGATCCACCAAACGGGTTTTGATTCCATAGGTTCGTCTTAACACTTTGAGCGAGAAATCTCCAAGCAGATAGCGATTGCGATCAAAGGCTATTGAGTCGGTCGTTGAGCCAGCTGAACGCGCTGCGATCGTGTTTCAAGACTTTTCCCGATTCGGTTTCAACAAGAAAGACGGCTGGGTAGTGGTTCACATTCAGTGTTTTGTAGAAAGTGGTTTTATCTGTGAAGTAGCCATACTTTCCAGAGGTCGACGCCATCGAGCGAACGGCCTCCGGCTTGTCCGCACCAGAGATAAGGCGGACTCCAAACTCCGGTGAGCTCTGCCAAATGGCGGCGGTGCTTAGGATCGACTGATGGACGTGTCGGCCGCCGTGCCTCCGACGGTGCCGACAACGACGAGAAGCTGGAAGAACTTGTTGCTGAGGAAACCCATTTTACCTCAAGGTTGATCGATGTTTTCGTTTGTCCGAATGCTGAGGCGGCTAGTGGCAAGCGAAACGCCATTTTCACGAAGTGACTTAAGGGCCTTCGTGTAAAACTCGTCGGCGATCAAAAACTGCGAGCCATAGTTATTGATCGACATCACGGCTTTGAGTGAAATCCAAGAGTCCGTGGTCTCTGTGATAACGGCGATCGGAGATGGTTCTTTTACGACTCCCGAAGTCTCCTTAGCCGCCTGCACGAGAAGCGCCTTCGTCTTTTCGATATCTGTGCCGAAAGGCACACGAATTATTTGGCTTCGAATGAAGGGTTTTTTCTTAATCGAATAGTTCATGATCTGCGACTGAGCGACGATCCGATTGGGAACGTGGATCACTTCATCAGTGATTGCCACGAGAAGCGTCGAGCGCCATGTGAGTTCGATCACACGACCGCCGATCTTGTCGGTTCCGTTTTTCAGTTCGACCCAGTCGTCGATTTCAAAAGGCTTGTCGATCTGAAGCGAGATTCCTGCAAAGAGGTTTCCCAATGTGTCCTGAAGAGCCAAGCCAAGAACAACCGAAAGAATCGCCGACGTGGCGACCAGTGCGCCGAGGCGAATATCGAAGATCGCTTTCATCAACCATGCGAGGAAGATCAACGACAAGATCAGGGAAAGGATATTCACCAACAAAACAGGAACACCGGCTTTTTTGCTGCTGTAGAAGAAGTAAACGTAGCCGTAGATGCGTGCGACCTTGATATAGGCCATGGTGCCAAGAATGATGGTCGCAAGGCCTAAGTATCCGGCGGCCACCAGAGCGCCTGATGTCACAGTCGAGTAAGAATTCACCGCGGCCGTCATCGCGTATGCGATGAGCGCAAATCCTCCAAAGGTGACGAGATCGACAAATTGGCGTTGAAAGATCTCGTGTCGCTCGCCGCTGATCTTTCTAAAGAGCGCTTTGTAGATGACCCATGATACCAAAGAGAAGCCGACAAGGATGACGACAGATTCTAGTGAAGCAATGCTTAAGATGCGTAACGCGATTTCAGAGTTCAAGAGCAGACCTCGCCGATTTCTCCTAGGATCGAACTACGATACTAGGAAGTCAAATAGGGCCTGAAACGGCGAGGGGCGCTCTGGTTAGAACTTACCAGGTTCCAAACTGGTGCCGGCCTTCTTTAGAAGGTTAGGCAGCCAGCAAAGGGACGGAAGCCTAGCTGCGAGTCGACTTGGTTTTGAGCAACACCAGCGGTTTGTAGCCCCGCTTTGGTCAAGACGGCTTTAAAGGCTTTCGTATCCATTTTCGATGTCGGCGCAAATGCCCACGGCGCCATGTAGCTTTCTTGAATCATGGCGGAAATCGCACCGGGCTTTTGGATATCAAACTGGTTCCAATCCGTGCAGATCACAGCATCGAAAGCCGAAAGCGCAGTATTGAATGAGCTTTTCGGATTTGCCAGGTTGTAAAGACGGTTCCATACAGAGTTTTCGCCAGCGGCGGGGAGGCCAGAATCCAGCGCCAGACCGTTGTTGTTCTGAAGCACGTTCTGGCTTTTGACGGCGTCGGCCGTTGAAAGCTGCGTCCATGGTACTTCCGGTAGGCCAAGCAGGCGTTTTGCGACCCCTTGAGCAAAAAGAGATTCGCCGCCACGGCGGGTGAGGTAGATCGTTTTACCGCAACCATGCGCGCGGAGAACGGCACCGGGGTGGAGATCCGACCAGCCGCCGGCCGAGATGACATCTTCGCCGTTCACGGTCATCTTTTGGAGCGGAGCAAGTCC